>CAYVFJ010000121.1:0-3082 GCA_964450905.1 uncultured Verrucomicrobiota bacterium | reverse complement strand
AGTGGTTCAGGCAATCCTTCGCCATGGATTTTCATGTACTACACTGTTCTCGAAAATTTTGTTTCAGACCTCTTAAGATAGGCGTCAAAAGGCATGCAGATGTTACGGATGAGGAGGTGTCCCATCGGAGTCACCTCTATTTTTTCTTTTTCATAACGAATCAAACCATCTTCTTCCATCGGCACAAGCATCTGAATGGCATCCGCGAAATAAGTGGGAAAATCGATTTGATATTTTTTTTCAATGGCTTTGATATCGAGAGAAAAATCACATAAAAGTTTCATGATCACTTCGCGTCTTAGAAGGTCGTCTTCCGTCAGGCAAATTCCTCGTTGGGTAGCCCAGCCATTTGTTTCAATGGCGGTTTGATACTCATGAATGTTCTTTTTATTTTGCGTGTAGGTATGGCCGATCTGGCTAATGGCAGAAACTCCAAAAGCATATAAATCGCATCCGGCGTGTGTGGTATAACCCTGGAAATTACGGTAAAGTGTTCCCTGATCCTGTGCATGACAAAGTTCGTCCTCCGGTTTTGCAAAATGGTCCATCCCGATATAACGATAGCCAGCTTCAGTAAGAGTGTGGATCGCTCGGCGTAGAATAGAAAGTTTCTCGGTCGGCGAAGGCAAAGTCTCGGGTTGAATCGCTTTTTGATGACGAATGATTTCCGGAAGGTAAGCGAGATTAAATACCGCGATCCGATCTGGATTGAGAGCGATGATTTTTTCAAGGGTCACGGCAAAGCTTTTTTCTGTCTGATAAGGTAATCCATAAATCAGATCGACGGAGATGCTGCGAAAACCTCGGTCTCTGGCTTCTTCAAAGACTTTTTTTGTCATCCCTTCGGGTTGAATTCGATTGATTGCCTCCTGAACTTTCGGATCGAAATCCTGAATCCCCATGGAAAGCCGATTAAATCCTAATGCTTGCAAAACTTTGAGGTGATCGGAAGTGGTTTCACGAGGATCGACTTCCAATCCGATCTCGGCATTCTCACGAAATGTAAAACGTTCAAGAGTTGCTTCGTGCAATTTCTTGAGTTGTTCGGGTGAAAAGAAAGTGGGGGTTCCGCCTCCCCAATGCAGTTGAGCGACTTGCCGTTGTTGAGCAATCAGAGGAACCACCGCATCCATTTCTCGGATTAAAAGATCGGTATAAGGCGTGGGACGTTTTCTGTCGCTGGTAAAAGTGACATTGCAACCGCAGAAAAAACAGACTGACTTACAGAAGGGCAGATGAAAATAAAGGGATAGATGAGGGGCTTTTTTGACAGCATTCGTCGATTGAATTTCTGTCTGTAAATCGTGGAACGAAAAAGCCTCTGTAAACTGAGGGGCCGTAGGGTAGCTGGTATAGCGCGGCCCTGCCGTATCGTATTTCAGGAGTAAATCAACCTCTATTTTTGTTGGATTAGAAACGATCTTCACGAATTTCATTCACTATTTGTTCCGCTGTTATGCTAGAAGATTTATTTGCGCATGGGGCATGTAGTTTTTTTAATTCCTTTTTTCATACATACAGATCATAGCAGATGAGATCCGCGGCGTTCATCGTAAGAAGGATAGCATATCATGCAGAATTTTCATGATTAGGTTGTTGTTATCTTTGCAATAAAAACCCGAGGCAAAAGAGCTGGAACCGGTGATTTGCGATAATGTGGTAGGTTTCGTGTGATGATCCATGAGGCATTAAATGCCATCGCTGCTGATGCTTGCAGAGCGTCTTCCAAATCATGCATTGGAAATTTTAAAGCTCTCGCTGCTTCGATGGTCCCAACCCATGGAACTTCCATGA
The DNA here is from genome assembly GCA_964450905.1 of uncultured Verrucomicrobiota bacterium. Lineage (GTDB taxonomy): Bacteria > Verrucomicrobiota > Verrucomicrobiia > JABWAM01 > JABWAM01 > CAYVFJ01. The sequence continues at coordinate 1,288 of CAYVFJ010000121.1, read as the reverse complement.
AAGAAAGCAGACCTTGCAAAAAGTCATTTGCTCTAACCGGCGCTAGGTACGCAATATTTGACAAACTGTGCCATGCAACCGAAGCATGCCCAGGGTTCTTTTCCGCCCAGGTCAAAATCGCCTCGCTTTCCTCTAAAAATGGATGCCTTGCTAAGGCAAAATCCAATAAAATATCCGTATCAACGAGGATTCGCATTAATTAAACCGTATCGTTTCAATAAGTATTCGCGTCGTGAATCCTTTAAATCACGTCGAGCTAGTTTGAGTTTGCCTCTCCACTGCTCAACAAAACTCTTATGTTTAACTTTTATCGCTTGCCTCAAACGCCGTAAACTCTCTTCAACCAATTGAGAAACACTGGTATGCATCTCATGCGCAAGTTGATGAGCCTGTTGCATCACAACGGGATCAATGGTTAAATTAACTCGGTATTTCATACACGCACTATTCAATAATATACGCATCATGTCAAGCTCACTTAGCTTCACCCTCGGATTTTCACGCAGTGACTAAGACATTGTCTTTCACAGTAACCATTCACAAAATGCAAACGAATGATTTTGGGAAGGTTTATTTTTTTGTAAAAAATTTGTCCGGAAATGGAGGTGGTCGCACATGTTCATAATAAAGGCAGATATTATGAAAACAAAAAAAATAAGTTTGGGACATCAAATCATCATCGTTTGGATGCTTGTTGCGACCATGACTTTACCGCTTCGAGCCAATCCGATGGGTATGGAAACGGTTGTTGGATCGGCTACTTCTTCAAGCAACGGAAATACTTTTACGATCGATCAATCATCGAATGCGGCGATTTATAACTTTACGAGTCATGATATTGCTCTAGGCGAAACCACGCGATACAACATGCCTTCTTCGGATTCATCGGCTTTATCGCGAATTACCGGTGGCGATATGACTTCTATTTTTGGAACACTTTCTTCAAATGGAAAACTTTATCTCATCAATCCGAATGGATTTGTGTTTGGATCAGACGCACGGATTGATACCGCATCGTTTATCGCTTCCACTTTGGATGTAAGCGATTCCGAGTTTTTAGCGGGGGGCGATATGAACTTTCTGGGGCTATCAACGATCAGCATTCAAAATTTTGGGATCATCAATGCCACAGGAGGCGATGTTTTTTTAATCGCGCATCAAGTGAAAAATTACGGTTCTATTTCAGCGCCGAGTGGTGCCGTAGGATTAGCGGCTGGAAATGATGTGTTGTTGACCCAAGCTGGAGATGAACATCTGCATGTAAGACCGTCCGCGCTGACTTCTAACG
>CAYVFJ010000120.1:0-3692 GCA_964450905.1 uncultured Verrucomicrobiota bacterium | reverse complement strand
GATTGAATTATAGTAACTAGCCTTACCTCCACACTGATTTTCAGTATAGGTGGAGTAATCTTTCCATCTAGGAGCTATCTCGATATATGAACGATTTGTTGTAGCCGTTCGAGCAATTTCGATTATAATTTGAATTGCTTGGAGGGACATCAATTCATCTTGATCCAACCAAGCGTATCGCCATGCAGGAAGATAAACATTTTTTTTGAAGAATTCAGGCTGACCTAAATAATTGTGGTTCAAATATTTAAAAAATTTTCTGGATGGATGGAATTGATCGAATAGATAATAACAATAAGCTCGTACACCTTCAAAGGAATGTTGTAAATCAACTAAAATTTTTTGCCCTTGAAGTCCATTCTGGAAAACTGCTAATTGGGAATCACTCCATTCTGGCGCTTGCAACACCTGCCAGGTAACGTCTGTGGCAAGATCAAGAATCGCGTTCCGAATCATCACACTAGTTAAAGCACAATCCTTTTGATGCAGTTCAACAAGGGCATAGAGCGAATGAAGATTTTTTAAGGCGGCTTCTGGTTTTCCTTGATGCAGATCGTTAAATATAGCTGTGGCCAACCATTGTGCCATTAACCTTTTTGCTACGAAATTACTGGGACGCGGCATGTTTTTTCCATCATAATCTAAGAGTGCATGTGAATAATTCAATCCTTCTGTTAAGGGAGGATCTTTTAATTTTTCATGAAGTTGTTTGAAGGTCTCGCTTTCTTCATTCATCCGTTTGGCAATATCTGACCAAAAACCGCATGAGTTCTTCAAGCAAACCGAGAAGAATCCCCTGTATTTTATTTCAATCCGACAAATCCAAATAAAGCTTTTGAATGGCATCGATGGATTCCGGAACCGTGGCTGTTTTTCTGGATGCAAGAAGTTCTTCTCCAAATTGAACAGCATGAATCGCAATGCCAAAGTTTTCTTCGTTGAATGCATTCTGAGAAGCAAACCAATCGAAAAGTTCTTTGACCAATTCTTGAGCTTCACTAGCCGTGACTGTGCTGATGCGAACACGCAACAAATGACTTCCAAAATCCAAACATACTTCGGCTACTTTAGAACGTCGCTCAGCTTCGGTTGTTTTTGCTGCCATAAAATATCTTTAGATTAGATTTTATTCTTTTTTCTCTTCCACAAAACGGTTCGATGAAGATTTTAATTCAAGCGCTTGAATGCTCTTCAACATGTCGATGGCGCATAATAAGGTGGTGTCGTTGTTTGTCGGAGGAATATCCGATTCTTTTTTCTTTGCCTTGGGTAAACCTGTTTTTTCTTCGTTAAAAAGAGGAGGCGCTTCCCGCCCAGTAAGGATCGCCTCGCTACTTGAACGCGGTTCCAACTTTAAAGCCGGAGGTTGAAAAGGTTTGTCGTAAATCTCCTTTTCCAATTTAACGTCCAAGACAATTTGCACGTCTGGATGAACCCCTTTCAGAAAAAAATCGCCCCCATGAGCTAATACAATCTTACCTGTCGCAAGACAAAGAATCTGTCCGTTCGAAAGAGCTATCTCGGAAGTTTCGAAAGCCATTCCTGCGGTTGATGAGCGTCCCAATAGGATGGCACGTTTTTGATCTTGTAAAACCGCGGCAAAAACTTCAGCCGCTTCTTTTGTTTCCTGATTGATCAGAAGAATCAATGGCAGATCGGTGATGGATGGTGAGGAAATGGAAGGATAATTTTGCGTCGCGCCTTCACGTAAAATTGAAAAAAGCGGTTTTGTTTCTGGAAGAAAATAGGATGCGAGAGATGGAACGATGGAGTACGGAGCTCCTTGAGTAAAACGCAAATCCAGGATGATTCCCAAGAGGCTCTTTTCTTGAGAACATTTTTGGATTTCTTTCTCTAATTGTTTGGGTGTTTCATCATCGATCCGTTCTAAACGAAGATAAGCCATCGGTGGATCGAGAATCACCGTAGGCAAAATTGAAGATCGAGGGGCCGAAGGTTTTTTGGGCGTTGTCTTTGGATCAATGATTTTGGCTGATGGCCCAAGAGTTTCAAGAATGCCTTCAACCGCGGCTCGACTCAGCTTTTTATTTGTCAGGAGAGATGGATCGGCATAACGCTTTTGGAGAAGCTGCAAAACCTCTTCACTCAATGCTTTCGTCGTTGGACTATTTATTTCTTTAACAGGTTCAGCAAAGCTTACGCTGATGGCCAAACTCAGAATGAACCATGATATCAATAAAGGGGAGCACACGCGACCGCGCGTGCTCCCCTTTTCAAAGATATTTTTGGATAAAAATTTGACCATATAAAATCATCACACCAACAGTTTTTTTTGAAGGTCATGGTCGGCTTTTTCAACTTTTTGGCGCAGGACGGTTTTGTAATCCTTAAGCTTTCTTTGCAATCGAGGATCAGAGACAGCCAAAATCTGTATCGCGAGAAGAGCGGCGTTGACGGCTCCGAATTTACCAATAGCTACTGTTGCTACCGGAATGCCCGGCGGCATTTGAACCGTGGCATAAAGAGCATCGATTCCCTGAAGTTCCGTGGAAGCGATCGGAACGCCAATGACAGGGGACGTGGTTTGCGCGGCGACAGCGCCAGCTAAATGAGCAGCTCCGCCCGCTGCTGCAATAAAAACTTTAACACCTTGTTTGGAAGAAGATTTCACATACGAGACGACCGCCTCAGGAGTACGATGAGCGGACATCACCCGGACTTCATGTGGAACAGCAAAATCTTTTAATATGGAAACGGTTCTCTCCATGGTTGTGTAATCTGAATCGCTCCCCATTAAGATTGCTATTTTAGGTTTCATATTTTAACTGGCTCAGAAGAATTGATTTGAAAAATTGATAATGGACTGTTTGCCAAAGGTCAATCTATGAAAGGTTTACACTAAAATCATTCGTCTCTGAATATGCTAGAAAATTTCAAGGATAGAGGCTAAGGCGGCTGTGATGGTTTGGATATTATGAAATGATGTATCTTCAATTTTTGATTTTAACCGATGTTTACTTACCGCGCGCACCTGATCAATGATCGCCACAGCAGATTTTTCTCCACAATGAATGGGTATCGTGATCGGAGGATGTGGTTTTGCTGAAGTTGATAATGGAATAACAACCACCGTATTACGGTGGTGATTAAGAATATCGGTTGTGAGAACTAGGCATGGTCGCGTTTTGCGAATCTCGGAACCTTGGGTCGGATCGAGACTGACCCACCAAATTTCTCCGCGGCGAATTTCTTTCACTTTGGCTCCTCAAAATCATCTTCAAAAGCTTGCCACTCCTCAACTTCTTTAGCTAAAAACGTGTCTTTATTTGCCGCTAAACAAGCTTTTTCTAAAGATTTTTCATATTGACTGAGTTCTTGCTCTAATAGATGGGCTACTGTCGACGACCTCTTTCTCTGCGGAACCGAAGCAAAAAATCTTCTTACAAGGACTTCGGGAATGGATAACGTGATTCTCATATTACGTATTATGTTTTATGAATAAGCTTTCTTCAAGGTAAAATTTTTTAAAATGATATTTTTGATGACTTTCATACATTTTACAAAACTTTCGCTGCGATATCCCTTCTAAATTGTTTTCCTTCAAATTGAATCATATCTACAGCTTGATATACTCGAGTTAATGTCTCCTGTAAATCTTTTCCGGTAGCTGTAACTCCCAAAACTCGGCCGCCCGAAGTGATCATCTTATTTTTTCCAATAGATGTTCCGGC
>CAYVFJ010000119.1:0-3113 GCA_964450905.1 uncultured Verrucomicrobiota bacterium | reverse complement strand
AATCTTTCGGTCCATAATTCACCTTGTTCAAGTTTACCAATCGTTTTTGAATCCAGGAAAAGCTCGGCTGCTGCTGGATTATATTGGGTTACTACAAATCCCACAAACATCCAGACAACGAAGAGTCCGAGAGCGACAAAGAATGCGGAGGCATGTGCTCGAAAAATTTGTGGCACTTCCTTTACAAGGATCCATAAAAGTTTACGACGGTCCGTCGGAGCGTAAGAATAGATCACTTGATGTCCACGACGACAAAGATTCCGAAGACATGAGTCAACAAAGTCAATCGGTCGGCCAGACTCTTTAATGACTCGAATTCCAAGAAGTTTTTTACCAATTGTACGTCCTCCCCACAACCATTCAAAGAGCGTATGATAGAACCATTCTTGCGCGTAATAAAAAAGTATGAGCATGCTCACGAGCAATCCGCTGTTTTTGACTAGCCATCCATTGATCAAATGAAAAGAGCTGCCAAACATCAGGCTGATCGACGCAGTCACTAAAACCAATACAAGCATCCGCAAGGTAAAATCCGTTAAATAAGCGGCGCTTCGAGTGCCGATTCCAGCTAACTCGAACTGCAAGCCCACCAGTTCCGGTGTTTCAATTGTTGTCTGGAATGAAAGTTGCTCTGACATATATCATGAAGCGTTTTAGAGTAGGCCTCGTCCTTTAATATTGAGATAACGATCTAATAGTGATGAGCAATAGGAATCTGCCAAGGCGTGAACTGTCCATACTTTCCATCCCTCCAGAGGACGCAAGGTTTGTTGATAATTTTTCCATAGTTCCACCGCTGCTGTTACATGATAAGCGTCCGTTGGAGTATCGGGAATCTGCAGTGAAGCACGATAGAGATCAGCATCGGCCATCGTCACACAAAGGGGAAGATGTCGAGGATACAAGGAACTCATGGAACGAACAAGAAGTGTAGCATGTTCATGAACCTCAGTAAAACAGACCATCAGGGTTCTTCTGGTCATGAATGATTTGATGAGCTGGAATATCATGATCGTTTCCATCCATAGCTCAAGCTCCCTATTTATTTTTCGTCTGGCGGACTGCTTGCGCCAGCATTTGAAGATCAAATCCTTCGAAACGGATGCGAATATCGTAGTAGAGCAGAATGATCCCAATAGATCCAATGGGTGCCGTGGCAGCCGTGGAAAGAATGCTTAAGGATTGGGAAAGAAGCACCATCCAGATAGGGAAAGCCTGCGTCTGCTCATGTTGGGCTGCTGCAAAGGCTTGTTTGAAGCCCATGACAATGCCCGGAATATTTGTCATCATCCAAATGACCGAAGCAATCGCAAAATAAACCAGACCGATGACCGAAATCTTCCAAATATTATTTCTAAAGAATCCCTTTTCAGTTTTCTTACGGAGGAGTTCACGACTGCGTTTAAGAGCAGCACGCCCTTTCAAGCCCTCAAGGACAACTACGATTGAAGCTAACAGATAGCTTATCATGAGATAAACACCTGGAATAATCAATGCGATCAGGCCAAGTACTACAAACAAGATGGCAAGAATTGAAGTCCACATCAACTCGCCAAAGCGGGATAACCCACTCCGATAGCAATCCATCAGATTAAACTCCAGCCCTAGGTAAGCTTTACTGACAGCGATGGTCATTGCGGCGAACAGGATTGTTTGAACTGGAACGACAATGACAAAAGTAAAAAAGTTAGCCAGATTCACTTGAAGTATTTTTTGTGTTGCCATTGCCATATCTCCTGTCACAACTCCAAAGACTCCGAAGGAAGCATAAATGGTATCGCTAAGAATGACGCTAATGATGCTTGTCACGAGGGCAATCAGGAAAAAATTTACAAAATTCTTCCGATAAAGACGGAATGTCTGGTCTAAAAGCTCGCCTAATCGCAAAGGTTTCAATTCAAAAGCTGTAGCAAAAGGCATCGTAGGATCTGTTACTGTAGGGGGTTGACCATGGGAAGGTGTGGAAGTGGCCCAGGCAGATTTCAAAACATCCAAGTTATTTGCTTCAATCCATTTTGCAGTGTGATGATCGTAAACTTGAGTTGTAGGTCCAATCCGTCGTTCTTGTGCCCAACCAACTAAAGTATCCGCATCCACAGGACCAAACTGTTGTCCATCGCCCCCCTGAATCGTGAATTGTGCCATAGAAGTCCGTAGGCTAGAATCGAAAAGGAATGATGTCAAGTTTTGAGATATGTTCTCCAAAATCTTACTTGTAACTATTGTATAACCTTAGCATCTGGGTTATTTCTGAGATCGACGGATTCATTTTATGAAAACGGTGCGCACAGTTTCTCAAATACATGTTTTACTTAAAGCGCATTCTTTTTTTTGGCCTCGGCAAATCGAAACTTATCCGGAAGATATCGATTGGCTTTTGAAAAGCGCCCCTCTTGAACAGGAACGAACGGTGCGACAGTTGGAAACGGTATGGCGACAAAACCTTGAGAAAGTTCGAGGAATGAACGAGATCTTTCCACTTTTAGCTAAAATCAAACGGCGTGAAATGCTTCGGATCACTCTCCGGGATCTGACTGGACAAGCGGATCTTCAAACAACCGTGACAGAACTTTCGGGATTAGCAGATTTTTGTCTTCAACAAGCATTGAAAGATGTGATGACTGAAATGATCTCTATCCATGGAAAACCTCAAGCTCCGTTTGGAATTTTTGGCATGGGAAAATTAGGCGGCCGAGAATTGAATTATAGCTCGGATATTGATTTGATTTTTGTCTATTCGGAAGAAGGAACCATCGGGCGACTCAGCTATCACGACTTTTTTACAAGAGTTGCCGAAATGATCGTCCGGGGATTTCGTGTTCAGAGCAAGGAAGGCTCTCTTTTCCGGGTCGATTTAAGGCTTAGACCCGAAGGGAATGTGGGTCCCATCGTTCGTTCTTTAGAAAGTTACGAAAATTATTATGCAGCCTTCGGTGAAGTATGGGAACGCATGGCTTTGCAAAAAGCGCGTCTCGTGGCTGGAGATCAAGAATTGGGCTATGAATTCATTCAACACCTTCAACCTTTTTGTTTTCCTAAACATCTTCCGGTTTCGGCGTTAGATGAGATTTTTCAAATCAAATCTCGCATTGAAAAAGAGATCCTCAAAGAAG
>CAYVFJ010000118.1:0-4408 GCA_964450905.1 uncultured Verrucomicrobiota bacterium | reverse complement strand
CTAGCAAAATTCACATTATTTGAAGCTGAATTGCCGGTTCGATATTGTTTTACCTTATTAAAAAACCCCGGTGGATCGCCTGCGGCAGCTCTTGCCATTTCGACTTTGTACATCGCAAAGCCCGTGATGAAGACGACACAAAAACCAACAATCCATTTTTGTTTCATATTTTGTCCCTTTCTTATCATTAAAAATTAAGAACTGTCAGCAGCATACTGCTTCTAGTAGTAAATGTACAGCCAATAAAAAACCGGACAATAAATCTTGGTAAATTATTTTTCCAATGGATTCCATACCCTCTGGAAGCCAAACTCTTGAAAATCTTTCCAAACTTGCTCAGGAGCTGAATCATAGCATGAAATTCATACCATACTATGGCTGATTTTCAATACAAATCGTAATTTGAGGTTGACCAAAGAACCTATTCTTTAGACATTTTTATGTTGCAAAGAACCTATTCTTTAGACATAACTTGCGTGTGTTTCAGAGAAAAGTCGAGCGAGAGTTGTTGATGTGGAAATCGAAGAGCGGCCGAAAACCTCTCATTTTCCGTGGTGCCCGACAAACCGGCAAGACAACTCTCATCAGACGGCTTGGCGAAAAATTCGGAAACTTCATTGAATTGAATTTGGAAAAGGATGTGATCCGAAAAATCTTTTCCGAGGTCAGGGATATCAAAGAGGTAGTGAAAAGCATTGAAGGGATTGTTAACCAGAGAGTTATTCCGAACGAAACTCTCATCTTTTTGGATGAGATCCAAAATTCTGCTTCTGCCATAAAACTGCTTCGCTATTTTTATGAAGAGATGCCCGATCTTCACGTAGTGGCTGCAGGTTCTCTTCTGGAAGTGCGTATGAAGAGTGAAGGCTGGTCATTTCCAGTCGGAAGAGTTGAATTTCTCTATTTATTTCCCCTCACCTTTGATGAGTTTTTATTAGTCACTGGCAAGGAGATTCTCCTCCAGTCGCTGATGGAATGTCATGTTGGAGTTACTTTACCATCTCCTTTACACGACAAGTTCGTTGGTCTGCTGTCAGATTATATGGTTGTCGGAGGGATGCCCGAGGCTGTGAATGAATATTTAAAAAGTGGTAGTTTCGTTTCTGTGAAGCAATGTCATGAAACGCTTGTTTCCTCGTTCAAGGAGGATTTTTCAAAATATTCCAGGGGAGCGGAGGTGGAATATCTCAAATTGGTTTGGGACCGTATCCCCTTTGAAATAGGAAAGCGTATCACCTACTCTAAGCTGGCAGGATTCGAGGCTCATTCGAGGGATATCTCGAAGGCATTTGACATCTTGCATGAAGCGATGCTTGTGGAAAGGATTTTTCCCACCACGCAAATCCGTCCTCCACTCGTAAAAAAACCAAAGGCAGCGCCGAAGGCGCTCTTTCTCGATTTGGGCCTTTGCACGACAGCTCTCCATCTGACCAGCAACCAGATCCGTGAACAACTCATCGATCCATTCTATCGGGGGGGGCTGCTGGAAGCGTTTGTTGGACAGGAATTATTGGCGTCTGATGTTTACAGCCGCAACCCTCTATTTTTCTGGATCCGTGAAGTAAAAGGCGCCTCCTCAGAGTTGGATTTTTTGGTGCCGGTTGATCAGGGGATTGTCCCTATCGAGGTCAAATCGGGGAGCCACGGTTCGCTCAAGTCACTTCACCAATTTCTTTCAAGGAGTTCTTATCACACGGGCGTTCGTTTTTGTAATCATGGTTCGATCACTGTCGAAAGTCATTGGATCACATTGCCAACCGGTGAAAAATTTAAGTATCAACTCATTTCTATTCCTCTCTATTTGACCTTCCGGTTGAGAGAAATCCTGAAAGAGGCAGAATGAGATTTTTCTTATCTCAAAGCGCCTCGTAATAAAAGCCCAGCCGTTTGGCTTCGGAAGGTTTAAAATGATTTTTTAAATCAATTAAGATAGGCGGTTTCATCCATCGACGAATAGTCGATAACCGGAGCGCATCAAACTGACGATGACGATTCACTAAGACCACGCCGTCCACTCGCCCAATCTTTGTAAGCGGACGATTTAAAATAGTTTCATCTTCTAACTTGACCCGGGCGCCAAGATTTGGGTCGCAACCAATCACATTCACTCCAAACCCGCGAAGATAACGAATGGTATCTACCACACGCGAATTACGTGTATCATGAACATTTTCTTTAAAGGTTAATCCCAAAAGTAAAACAGAACTTCGAAGCGGCGCTTTTCCTGCTCGAATGAGAGCGCGAAGAGCGATCTCTCCCACATATTTTCCCATGGAATCGTTGACCGACCGTCCCGCTAAAATCACTTGCGGATGAATCCCCATTTCAAGAGCGCGATGGGTCAAATAATAAGGATCTACCCCAATACAATGGCCCCCTACTAATCCCGGATGATAACGATGAAAATTCCATTTGGTAGATGCTGCGTCTAAAACATCTTTAGTGCGAATTCCGAGTCGTGAAAAGATTTTGGCAAGCTCGTTCATCAGAGCAATATTCAAGTCACGTTGAATATTCTCAATCACTTTAGCGGCTTCTGCTGTTTTGATATTTGGCGCTCGATGAACGCCTTTGTGAGCGACCAACGAATAAAGTTGAGCAACTCGTTCTGTGGCAGCTTGATTATATCCTGAAACCACTTTCACGACTTTGGCCAGGGTATGCTCACGATCGCCAGGATTGATTCGTTCGGGTGAATATCCAAGACTGAACTCACCCAGTTTTAGGCCAGATTCCTTTTCCAAAATGGGAAGGCAGATTTCTTCTGTTACCCCAGGATAAACGGTACTTTCGAAGACAACCAAAGCGCCACGCGATAAATGCTGACCAACCGTAGCGGTGGCGGCGCGTAACGCGTGTAAATCTGGTATCTTAGCCTCATCCACAGGTGTTGGAACGGCGACAATGAACGTGGTGCATAAACGTAAATCCGTGGAACGAATCGTAAATCTTAAGTTTTTTTGACGTAAATCTTCTGAAACCGTTTCTCCTGAAGGATCTCGTCCGGAACGAAGCGCTTTGATTCGTGACGCATCCACATCATATCCCACCACTCGATGATGACGCGCAAACGCGCAGGCTAAGGGAAGCCCCACATATCCCAAACCAACCACGCCGACTATTTCTTTTTTCATAAAAAAGTGGTGGGTTGGCTGGGACTCGAACCCAGGACCAATGCCTTAAAAGGGCACTGCTCTACCAGCTGAGCTACCAACCCGCTTCAATCAATAAGGCCATGTAGTGTAACCCACTTATTTTTCAGCGCAACTCTGAAAAACATCTTTTTTGGCAGAAGGAAGAGATTCATGTTCATGGTGTTTCTATTTTAATTTTGTAAATTTTGTCAAAAATGAGGATGATCGTTTACCTCTGAACCATGACCTCTCTTTTTAAAGAAAAATTACAAAATCTTCCTAGCCGACCTGGGGTCTATCTGATGCGAGATCGTCTGGGGCGAGTGATCTATGTCGGAAAGGCTAAGTCACTGAATCAACGCGTGCGTTCTTACTTTCAGCCAGGAAGAAGAACACAAATGGATCCTAAAACAAAGGCTCTTGTTGAATCGATCTCGGATTTTGAAGTCTACGAAGTGAAGAACGAAGCTGAAGCCATTCTTTTGGAAGGCAAGTTAATCAAGGAATATCGCCCCAAATATAACATCTCCTTTCGTGATGACAAACAGTTTTTGCTCGTCAAATTGACGCGCGATCCCTTTCCACGATTTGTTTTAACACGATTACAGAAACCGGATGGCTGTCGTTATTTTGGTCCCTTTAGCCATTCTACGGCCTTACGAAATACTCTCGAATATATCCGCAAGAATTTTCATATCCGATCCTGCTCTCCCATCAGTCCTGGTGAAAATGATTATCAACATTGTATGGACGATATTCTTAAGCATTGTTCAGCACCTTGCGTGAAACGGATCACTCATGAAGAATATCAACGGTGGATTGAGCGTGCGTCCCATTTTCTGGAGGGAAAAGACGCGGAAGCGCTCCAGGAGATTGAATCGCAAATGAAACAAGCCGCGGCACGCAAAAATTATGAGAAAGCCGCTCAACTCAGGGATGTGCTTTATGATTTACGGAAAACGGTCAAGCAAAGCGCGCGTAAATTTATTCGTGATATGCCTCGGCAAGTAAATCCAGATACCGAAGTAGAAGATTTAAGTCGTGTTTTACAGATGAACCATCTGCCGCAGGTGATTGAAGGCTTTGATGTTTCGCATATTTACGGAGAACATATCGTGGGGTCGATGGTGCAGTTTGTGCTCAATCCAGGTGGTTTTGTTAGCACAGTGTTAGCACAGCGTGGTTTGGCGGGTTCGCTCTCGAACGTCCTGCACACGTAACGTACTGACTATGTGAGGTTAAGACACTGCCCCAGGCAGGGTTCGAACCTGCGA
>CAYVFJ010000117.1:0-4871 GCA_964450905.1 uncultured Verrucomicrobiota bacterium | reverse complement strand
GGAATTCTAGGAAAAAAAGTTCGAATGCTCACCGAAGATACCCAAGGCAAACCTGACCAAGCAGTCAACGCAGCCTTGAAACTTATTTTACGAAATCATGTGATCGCGTTGATTGGAGAATTGAAGAGTTCCGGAAGCATCGCGGCAGCACCGGTGGCTCAACAAAATAAAATCCCCATGATCTCGCCTACAGCAACCAATGTGGAGGTGACCAAAAAGGGTGATTACATTTTTCGTTCATGTTTTATCGATCCTTATCAGGGGGGCGCAGTGGCACATTTTGCCTACCACACGCTTCAAGCCAAAACGGTTGCCGTTTTTACGGATCGAAAACAGGATTACAGCGTGGGGTTAGCGGAAGCTTTCAAAGAAAAGTTTACGGCATTAGGAGGAAAAATTGTGATTGAAGAAAGCTATCAATCGGATGACAAAGAATTTAAGCCGCAACTTGCCAATATTCGTTCCGCGAATCCCGAAGCCGTTTTTGTTCCTGGTTATTATGCGGCATGCACACTGATTGCTCGACAAGCTCGTGAGCTAGGAATTACGATTCCTTTGTTGGGAGGGGATGGATGGGATACTCAGGTGATCATCGAAAATGGCGGGAAAGCTGTTGAAGGCTGCTATTTCAGCACTCATTATCATCATGAAGATCCTCGACCGGAAGTTCAAACCTTTGTTAAAAAATATCAACAACTTTATGGCCGTATTCCCGATGCATTATCTGTGGGAGGATATGATGCTACCCATCTTCTTTTTGACGCTATCCGCAGAGCTGGATCGCTCAACTCGACGGAAATCCGTGATCAGTTAGCAAAGACATCCAATTTTTTGGGTGTTGCAGGAAAAATCACCTTAGATGAAAATCGTAACGCTAGCAAAAGCATTGTGATTTTAAAAATTGAAGATGGACGCTTTAAATTCGTACAAAAAATTGATCCCTAAATTTTATGTCAGATCCTAAAAATCCATTGCCGTCCGATCCTGATTTCACTCCACCTTCGGGCTCGCTCTACGCGCAAAATGAGCGTGTGGAAAAAATCAATGTGGCTGAGGAAATCAAGGGTTCATTTCTTGATTATTCCATGTCTGTGATTGTGTCTCGGGCGCTCCCGGATGTGCGTGACGGATTAAAACCATCCCAAAGGCGTATTCTTTACGCGATGCATGATCTTTCACTTTTTCCTAATCGTCAGCATCGGAAATGCGCCAAGATTTGTGGCGATACTTCTGGAAATTATCATCCTCATGGTGAGGCAGTGATTTATCCTACTTTAGTTCATATGGTTCAACCGTGGGCGATGCGAGAACCTTTGATTGATGGTCAGGGTAATTTTGGATCGGTTGAGGGAGATCCTCCTGCAGCCATGCGTTATACGGAAGCTCGGATGACACATCTTGGAGCTCTTCTCATGGAAGATATGGATCAGGACACGGTTAATTTTGTTCCAAACTATGATGAAACTCGAACTGAACCAACCGTTTTTCCGGCTGCTTTTCCAAATCTTCTCGTCAACGGAGCTACCGGGATCGCGGTGGGTATGGCAACCAATATTCCGCCCCATAATTTAGGAGAGATCATCGATGGAATTTGCGCGCAAATTGATGATCCAGATATTTCTCTAGCTCAATTGATGAAATTCGTTAAAGGCCCCGATTTTCCTACGGGTTGTATGATATGCGGCGTGGATGTGATCAAACAGTATTTTGAAACAGGCCGGGGAAGCATCAAAGTTCGTGGACGAATGGGAGTTGAACAACTTAAAGGCGGACGAGAACAGATCATTGTCACAGAAATTCCATTCAATGTGAATCGTGCCGTTCTGGTGGAAAAAATTGCGGACTTAGTCAATAACAAAGAGATTACCGATATCACAGCCATCCGAGATGAATCTGACGAAAATACTCGTGTCGTGATAGAGATCAAACGGGACGCGATTGCCAAGGTCGTCATTAATAATCTTTATCAACATACTCAGTTGGAAACGAGTTACTCCGTGAACATCCTTGCTATCGACCAGGGGCGACCCAAAACGTTGCCGCTTAAAGATCTGATCAATTGTTATATCGAACATCGACGAGAGGTCGTTTTGCGGCGAACACGTTTTCAATTAAATAAAACAGAAGAACGCGCGGAAACATTGGAAGGCTACCTGATTGCGTTAGCTAATCTGGATGAATTTATCCGGATCATTCGTCATTCTTCAAATCGCGAAGAAGCTCGAATCAAATTGCTCGCTTTTGAGTTTTCACGCAAACAGGTGGAGGCTGTCGGCATTCTTATTCGGAACCCCGCGCGTTTAATTCATGATCGCTACGCATTCAGCGAACAACAGGCGGATGCGATCTTGGAATTGCGATTGTACCAGTTGACAGGTCTTGAACGCGAAAAAGTCCATAAGGAATACACGGAACTCCTTAAAAGAATTGAAGATCTCACGGATATCTTGGCTAAAGAATCACGTGTTCTTACCATCATTAAGAATGAACTCTTAGCCATTAAAGAAAAACATGCTGGTCCGCGAAAAACTGAGCTGGTACCAGACGAAGGAGAAATTGCGATTGAAGATCTGATTGCCAACGAGGGAGTCATCATCACGATCACTCATACAGGTCTTATTAAACGGACCAATGTCAGTTCTTATCGCGCTCAGAAACGAGGTGGCAAAGGGGTGATCGGCATGACTACCCGTGAAGGAGAAGCCAAAGAAGATTCTGATTTCATTGAGCATCTCTTTACAGCGTCCACTCATGATTACCTCATGTTTTTTACGAATGCAGGCCGTGTTTATGTCGAGCGTGTTCACGAAATTCCAGATATGGGACGGGCGGCGAAAGGACGGAGTATCGCCAATCTTCTCGAATTAAAACCGGAAGAAAAAATCGCTGCTCTCATTCCTATCAACGCTCGAAAAGGGGCTGATGAAAAGGATCAAACATGGAGTGAAAATGAGTTTCTGCTTATGGCAACCCATCGTGGAACCGTCAAAAAAACTCCTTTAAGTGAATTCGCGAATATGCGTAAAGGAGGGATTATCGCCATCAACATCGATCAAGAAGACACACTCATCGATGTGAAACTTACCAAAGGCAATGATGAAGTCGTTCTAATTACTCGAGAAGGCATGAGCATCCGTTTTCATGAAGAAGATGTTCGTCCTATGGGTCGAGCTACTTATGGTGTGCGCGGTATTACCCTTGAAAAAACCGATCTTGTCGTGGCTCTTTCGGTGGTGGATCCTAAAGCCACTTTACTTGCCACTGGAGAAAATGCCATTGGCAAACGCACATCCTTTGACGAATACCGCAAACAATCGCGTGGCGGAAAGGGAATTATTACCATGAAAACCACCGAAAAAACTGGCGCTGTGGTGGGTGCATTAACCGTGACAGATTCAGATGAAATCATGCTGATCACCATCAAAGGACAAATGGTGCGAACCCCTGTAAAAGCCATCCGGGAAACAGGTCGCAACACCCAAGGCGTCAAATTGATCAACCTTGATTCAGGGGATCATCTCCAGGGCATTGCTAAAGTCGTGAGTGAACAAGAAGAAGACGTGCCTGAAACCATTGCTTCTTAAGCAAGGTCACGATCGTTTTCATGTTTGAACATTCCATATCTCATGAAGGTTTTCGGTTGGGACGTTTAACGACGCCTCACGGGACGATTGAAACACCCGAATTCATGCCGGTGGGCACTCAAGGCACGGTTAAAACGATGTCTCCGGATGAACTCATCACTCTTAAAACACAAATCGTTCTAGGAAATACTTATCATTTAAATCTTCGACCTGGGATGGAGGTGATTCGTAAATTGGGTGGTCTTCATCGTTTTATGGGATGGAACGGGCCTATCCTGACAGATAGCGGCGGGTTTCAAGTTTTCAGTCTTGCCAAGTTACGATCTGTTCATGAGCATGGCGTTGAATTTCAATCTCATATCGACGGTTCAACCTGCTTTCTTGGTCCCAAAGAGGTGATGAAAATTCAAGCTACTTTGGGATCTGATATTTGGATGGTCTTAGATGAATGTCCACCTTGGCCCTGCGAAGAAAATCGTATGCGCGAAGCCATCGAACGATCTGTCCGTTGGGCAAAAGAATGTAAGACTTATAAAAATATTCAGAGCGAAAAATCTCAAATTCACAGCTTGCTTTTCGGTATTGTTCAAGGCGGATCCCACTCTCATTTACGTCGTGAATGTGCTGAAAGACTCATTGAAATTGATTTTGATGGCTATGCCATTGGAGGAGTAAGCGTGGGGGAGCCAGAAGAGGAAATGTATCATGCCATTGGATCCACTATTCCATCTCTTCCACAAAACAAACCTCGATATGCAATGGGATTGGGCACCCCGCGTCAGATGGTTGAAATGGTAGCTCGCGGTGTAGATATGTTCGATTGTGTTTTACCCACACGCGTCGCTCGGAACGGAGTTGCCTACACAAAAACAGGCTATTTACATGTCAGCGCAGGTCGTTACAAAGACGATTCCAATTCCATCGAAGAAAATTGCGGTTGTTACACGTGCAAAAATTTTGCACGCGGTTATATCAGGCATCTCCTCAATACCAAGGAAGTTCTAGGACTCAGACTTGTCAGTTGGCATAACCTACACTTTTATTTGGAACTGATGCGCCAAGTTCGCGCAGCCATTCGTGAGGAAAAATTTGAAAGTTTTCGTAAAGAGTTTACTTCAAATTATAAAGAACCAAATGACATTGAATTTCAGACGAGAAAATGATTTAAAAAGTTATTGAATGAAAGGTCCAATCACAATATGGTTTGCCACGACGATGGATCTGTTCTCAGAAAAAACGCAACAAATCTATTGATTTTAAATATGATTCGGTTGATGAATATTATTT
>CAYVFJ010000116.1:0-2859 GCA_964450905.1 uncultured Verrucomicrobiota bacterium | reverse complement strand
ATGGCTGTTCCAGCTCATGACGAACGAGATTGGGCCTTTGCAAAAAAGAATGAGCTTGAGATTCGACAGGTTGTACGGAGAGACGGAATTCAGAATGAACAAGCTTTTGTCGAAGAAGGAATATCGATCAATTCCGGGTGGATCACTGGCTTACCCACTCAAGAGGCAAAAATTAAAATCACGGCGTGGCTTGAAGATCAGGGAGTCGGAAAGAAAACAATCCAATATAAACTTCGTGATTGGCTTTTTTCGCGCCAGCGATATTGGGGCGAACCTTTTCCTATCCTATGGAAAGAAGATCAACATCATGCCATGGATCCATCTCTTTTGCCTCTTCAACTCCCAGAGCTTCACGATTATAAACCAACAGGCACCGGTGAACCGCCTCTTGCCAAAGCGACCGATTGGGTTCATCTCTCTGACGGCGCGCGTCGAGAATTGAACACGATGCCTCAGTGGGCAGGTTCATGTTGGTATTATCTTCGATATTTAGATCCAAAAAATGATGGCGAATTCTGTGACAAAACTAAATCTGATTACTGGTTAAATCCTCATCGTGACCAAACTCAAAACTCTAAAGGCGGCGTCGATCTTTATGTGGGTGGGACCGAACATGCCGTTCTTCATCTGCTTTATGCTCGTTTTTGGCATAAGATTCTTTATGATCTAGGTTGGGTGTCTGCTCCGGAACCTTTTTATAAATTAGTGAATCAGGGGCTTATTTTAGGTGAAGACGGCCAAAAAATGTCTAAATCACGGGGCAACGTGATTAGTCCAGATCTAGTGATTGCCGATTATGGCGCGGACGCCATGCGACTTTTCGAAATGTTTATGGGCCCCCTGGAACAAACTAAACCATGGAGCACGACCGGTGTTGAAGGTGTCTACCGTTTTCTCGGACGCGTGTGGCGTTTATTTACAGACGAAACCACCGTAGACGCTTTTGAACAAAAATTAACTTTGTTAGGTGAAAATCGTTCTTCATGCGAAGAAGCCTTACAAGAAATCCGTTTACATCCGCTGATCACGGAAGATTCACCCACGGCCGCCCAACTTACCCTTCTTCATAAGACCATTAAAAAGGTAACCGAAGATCTAGATGCCATGGCGTTTAACACGGCGATTTCAGCTTTGATGATTTTTGTGAATGAAGC
The DNA here is from genome assembly GCA_964450905.1 of uncultured Verrucomicrobiota bacterium. Taxonomy (GTDB): domain Bacteria; phylum Verrucomicrobiota; class Verrucomicrobiia; order JABWAM01; family JABWAM01; genus CAYVFJ01. Next base: position 1,705 of record CAYVFJ010000116.1, on the reverse strand, counting down.
CATGTCGTGGCCCAACCGTCCCAAGAGTATTTTGAAAGATTTTCTTCTCTTGCTTTCGCCTTTCGCGCCGCATCTCGCCGAGGAACTAGGGGGTAAGATCGATGAAAAAGATACTCTCAGTTATGAACCGTGGCCGGAATACAACCCTCAATATCTTGTAGAAAACGAAACAGAAGTGGTGATTCAAGTGAATGGAAAAATCCGGGATAAAATTCGCGTGGCTAAGAGCATCTCCGATGAACAGCTGAAAACACTCGCCCTTAGCAGCTCGCGAGTTCAGGAAAATATAACTGGAAAATCCATTCGCAAAATCATCGTTATTTCTGGCAAACTCGTGAATATCGTGGTTGGTTAACCTCAACAAACTCAAGTATGAAAATAATCAAACGAACAATCGCTCTTTTCTTTCTTCTCTTTCATTCCATCTTAAACGCGTCGACAAACTCTGTCTCCATGCTGCCGCCAGTTCCTCTCCCTCACGATCAAACCTTGTGGGAACTTCTGATCAAAGCCGGTTGGGTGATGATCCCGCTTTTCGGAATCTCTTTTGTGGCTGTTGTCTTGATTTTTTATTATTTTGTCGCGTTACGGAAAAGTCGTGTCTCCACTGAAAAATTCAAAAATTCCATGGAAAGCATGATTCGAGAAAGAAATTTTCCTGCTTTACTCGAAGCCACACGATCCAATCCTCAAATTCTTTCGCGAATTATTGAGCGCGTCGCGGAATTTATCCAAAACAATCCTGAGACCGATTCTTCATCGATTCAGGAAATAGCTCAGGCGGAGGGCAATCGTCAGGCTTCAGCTCTCCATCAACAAGTGATCTATCTCATGGACGTCGGAGTACTTTCTCCCATGCTTGGTCTTTTCGGAACGGTCGTTGGAATTTTAAATTCCTTTGGCGCGATTGCCGGGGATAGCGCGGTTGTTGCCATGCGCGCGACAGTGCTTGCCCAAGGAGTTTCTCAAGCTTTGGTGGCGACCGCCGTAGGTCTGGTTGTCGGAATTACATCGATGTTTTTCTACTCTTATTTTAGAGGACGAGTTCAAGGTCTTATCTCTGAATTAGAAACATCCGCAACGGTCCTTGTCTCGCAAATAGGACTGAAAATTAAAAAATGATTTCAAAAAAATGAATTTTCGATCTCGCATTCATCCAGAACCTATTGCGTTTCAACTCGCGCCGATGATTGATGTGATCCTCTTTCTTCTTACTTTTTTTCTACTGACATGGAATCTAGCGCGCTACGAAACAGAGTTGGATGTGCGCGTTCCCACAGCCAAACAAGGAGAATCACCCAAACGATTGCCTGGTGAAATTGTGTTAAACGTCAAAGAAGACGGCCGAATCATCTTGAATCGTAGAAATATCGCCTACGAAGAGTTGCTCTCTATTCTTAAACAAATCGTCGCTCAATTTCCTAATCAAGCCGTGATTTTAAGAGCCGATGAAAAAGCAGAATATAAATACGTGATCGCGGTTCTCGATGTTTGCCGTGCCGCAGATATTTGGAACATCGCTTTTGCCACTGCCCCCGAAGAACGGTAAAACAAAGGGCGATCATGCCATTAAAACGTCCTGTCAAGAAAGACTTTTACAAAGCGCCAAATCCCCTTAGAAGTGAGATGCGCCACTAGATCACTTTACGTGAGTGGGATGAACTGTTACTTCGATATGATCCGCATACTGTAGAAAGAGCGGTAG
>CAYVFJ010000115.1:0-2752 GCA_964450905.1 uncultured Verrucomicrobiota bacterium | reverse complement strand
ATCCGTGCCACAAGAGCTTTCTGTTTCCTAGACAATGGATGTTGTCATCGCAACTCATAGCGAGGATTTCCTAACTCCCCAAGCTGCGGATGCTGAAAAATGGTGGGACATCCCATTTTACAAAGCCACTCGGCAACCGATCTAATCCCTTCCTCCGGCTTCGCTCCGATCCGCTCAAAATATTCAAATGTTAATTGTCCCGCTGACAGGTTCTTGAGGTTCACTTCAAGACATGAGATCAGAAAAACGAATCACACGATGAAAAAAACTTGAGTTTTTGATTGCTTCGCTTACCGAAGCATTGGTGATGAGATAATGTTCGATCCGCCTTCCCGGGAATCGATTTTCCAAAAATTCCTTTTGTCTTTTGATCTGACTTTTCAATGAAGAGGTCCATAGAATGGTCCTTTCAGAATATTTGATCTCACAAACCGTGATGGTCTTATCTGTTCGTAGATAGACCAGATCCATTTGCGGACATTTTTTATCACGACTAAAATAAGGGCCGTAATTTTTGACGACCAGACTTATCCCGATGCGATCCGCTATTTCTAGAGCATGCCTCTGGACGATTCTTTCAAAACATCTACCTTTCCAGGAAAAATATAATCTTTGGGGAATGATGATATCATAGAGGTCCTTATCTTTCATATTTTTTTGGATCAAATGAATATTAGGCTCCATGAATAAATAATAAAACCTTATAAATTCATCGCTCAGCTGAAACCTAAAAAGATTTGTTCTTCCAAATCGATCCATGGGTGTAAATCTTTCAATCATATCGCAGTGGAGTAGATTTTCGAGCAAGTGTTTGAGACTGCTTCCCATGGCTCCTCCGGCCTTTTCAGCAACGGCTTCGTAGTCCAGAGACAGATGATCTGTGAGTGCCCGAAGAATTTTCTGATACTTATCGGATTCTCTGATAAAGGATGAGCGTAAAAGATGGGGAACTTCATCAGCAAAGAAACTGTTGGAGGTAAAACAAAGATGATTGATGGTTTTTCTAACCGAATCTCTCTTAGGGATTTGTTCCAAATATTGAGGAATTCCACCAAAGACCATGTATAACTCCAACCTTTCTTCAAAGGAACGCTCAGGCATAAAAAATTTCTGAGCCTCAAAAAAGGTGAGGGGATTAAGATGAATCAACAGCGTGGAGCGTCCATAAAATTGCGTGGAATGAACAAAGTGTTTGTCTAAAAATCCAACAGACGAACCACAGACAATAAGCATTAATTTTTTCCTATGAGACCATTTTAATTCCCAAATCTTAAATAACGCTCTGACAAGCTCCAGACGTTGTCCCGCCATCCACGGAAATTCATCTAAAACAATGCAACAGGGGGTATCTCCATGAGGTAAGTTTTCATCAAGAAGATGGAGCCCTTCTTCCCAGGAAAGATCGAAAAGGCGTTTGTATGAGGCCTTTCCTGTTATTTGAGAAAGGGTAAAAAGAAAATTCGCCATCTCAATTTGCTGATGATGCTTGACCTCCTGCTTTTCACTTTTAGAGATTTCGACTCCTGTGAAAAGAAAGACCTGTTTTTTCTCTCTGGTAAATTCGTGAATGAGCCTGCTTTTTCCAACTCGACGGCGACCATAAATGAGCACGAGATCGCTTTTGGCATCGCGATATCGAGCCTCAAGCTCTTCCAGAGGGCGTTGTCGTCCAACAAAAGTGCTTTTCATAAAATCATCCTTAAAATTAAAAAAGCCAAAAATCAATAAAAAAATACTATTTTTGGCTCTTTTAAAAACAAAGGCCGCAACTTAAAATTTAAATCGGTGGTTAGGCTGTTGGCCATCTGGATCAAAAAAAAAATGACAAAAAAGGGATTGACAGAAAAATAAGGTGTGATAGATTACAAACGGTTTTTCTAGTCCGGGGTTTTGAATTTCGGGTCGAAAAAAACTCTTTCTTGATCTGTGGAAAGAGCAAAGGAAAAGCCTAAAAAAGGAGTTTATTATGAATAAAAGTGTTATTTTAATTGTTGGTATCAGTCTACTTGGGATTGCGCATTTACATGGGACAGCTTTGGAACAGGGGGGGAAATCTTCTTTGACCGTCCCGAAGGTTTCTTCAGAAAAAGCGATCCAGATTTTAGGCAAGATGCCGATGAGTTTTGAGAAAAATGAAGGGCAAGTGGATGAGCAGGTTCGATATTTAGCGCGTGGAAATGGTTACACGCTGTTTTTAACTAAGGACGAAGCGGTGTTTTGTCTCAGACAAAATAAAGGAAAAACAGATCAAAAAATAGATAAATTTTCTCATCCAGCCTCCGAGAATTTAAAAGAAATTGTTTTGCGAATGAAATTGGAAGGCTCTCAGGAAAAAGTGGAAATGACGGGTGAAAAAGAATTGGCAGGGAAAGGTCATTACTTTCTAGGTGGCAATTCGAAGAAGTGGCATACGAATATAGCGCATCATGAAAAAGTAAGAATGAAAGGAGTCTATCCTGGAATCGACCTGGTGTACTACGGCAATCAAGGACAACTAGAATATGATTGGATTGTTCACCCTGGAGCGAATGTTAAAAAAATTGCAATGACGGTGGAAGGAGCGAAACAATTAAGTATCAATCAGCAAGGAAATCTTATGATGAAAGTGGCTGACGGAGAGGTGATGCTGAAGAAACCGGTGGTTTATCAAGAAATAGAAGGCGCAAGGAAGGAACCGCAGGGTCAATATATCGTGGAAAAGAATGACAAAATAAGATTTGAAGTGGCTGATTACGATCGGACTTTAGCGTTA
>CAYVFJ010000114.1:0-3722 GCA_964450905.1 uncultured Verrucomicrobiota bacterium | reverse complement strand
TATTAAAATCGGCTGCACCGGAAACAACCTGTTCACCGGTTGGATTACCAAAAAGCGGAAAGTTGAATGTCACAATCATCATCCATGTGAGGACGATTTGATGGCTCAGACGATTGAAACCTTTCGTTCGCATATGAAAGACAACCCTATTCTATTTTTTATAAATTGCAAGAAGTTTTTTTGTCTTCTATCGATCGTTCACGTCACGATGCGTCCGCCAGGAAAATAGTTCTATGAAAAGAACTGCTGTTTATGAGATAACAGTTCATCCTTCTCCTTGTTGACCGCGGTTTTCCTTATCAAGATCAGAGATCGCGGTCATCCTCACTAAAAAGGGGGACAGGACGCTCGCGGCCAAAAAATGATGAACTTTATTCGACCAACGGACGATGCGGTACGCCAGCGTTTTACAAGAGAGTTAGATAAAAACTTTTCTGTGATTGCTCCTGCGGGTGTTGGAAAAACGACTTCGATTGTAGATCGAGTGATTGAAATGGCTGGTTCCCCACAAGCTAAGGAATGGTTTCCTAAATTGGTTGTGGTAACTTACACCCGTCGAGCAGCGGACGAAATGCGTCACCGCGCGCGAAATCAAATTCTCAAATCCATCAGGCAGATTTCTCCTTCGCGCGGAGTTTCTCCTTCTGTGTTAAACTTTTTTAATCGAGCTTTTTTTGGAACGATTCACAGCTTCTGCATCCATCTTCTCCATATCTATGGTTATCATCTAGGGTTACCATCCAAGCTTGAACTCATTGAAGAGGACGAAGCCCTTTGGCATTCATTTGTAAGAGAGTCTAAATGGGAAAAATCGTTTGTTTTGGATGAACAAACAAAAAAATGTCTTCGTCATCGATCCATGTTGGATATTCTTCGGTTGGCGCGGGTAGAACAGTTATCCATGTCCCGCTTCAAAGGCGGGATCATTCCCACACGTTCTTCATTAGTGATACCTAGTATTCATTTTGATGTCTTATTAAATTTCTCAACTTCCAATAAAAAAACTCAAGCCAGCATTCAATATGCCCAAGAAATGCTCCGAAATTGGAAAAAAACTTTTGAGTTGGAAACAGGGTTTCTTCCTGTCCCGCGATTAGGAAAAGGTGGAAAGGAATTCATGGATCTTTGGAAAAAGACATGGACTCCCTTGGTTCAATGGCTGAACCAATCTTCTCTCATGATTGCGCAGGCAATTGCTTCGAAATATCGCGTCTATCATCTCGAACAAGGATTCCTTACCTATCACGATCAAATTTCGTTGGCCGCAGAACTTTTGCGTCATCCGATAGCTGGCTATCAAATTCGGGAGGAAGGTTATCGTGTGATTTTAGATGAAGCTCAAGATACCGATCCTCTTCAGTTCGAAGTTTTAACAGAATTAACTCGTCCACCCGGAGCGAACGGAAACTGGCTTACGGAAGGAGGTCATCCTCCAAGGCCGGGCCATTTCTCAATGGTGGGAGATCCACAACAATCCATTTATGGAGAGCGCGCCAATCTTTCTCATTATCTTAAAGTTCATGAGAGTTTCATTCGAACAGAATTTTCTGAAGCTTTGACATTTGAAGTAACCTTTCGATGTGATCGGGCTGTGATTGAAAAAGTGAATGCTTTTGTTCCGACCATGCTTGATGGAAAAAATGGACAAGTTTTTTTTGTGCCCCTTCGGCCTAGACCCAAGATTTTATCAGGGGAGGTGATTCGTTTTGAGATACAGCCGAAGAGTGGGCTTGATAAAAATCAGGGACAAAGAATGACGGAATGGATGAAGGAAAACTTGGAGGCCAAATCATTGGCTCACTGGTTAAAAAATCAAGGATTAGAAAAATTACAAGCGCCCTACTGGTCCGAAGTGGCCATTCTTTGCCCACGCAAACGGTGGCTCACTTCGTTTGCAAAAAATCTACGGGAGACCGGGATCGCTTGTCAGATTCAATCGATGAATGATATTCATGGAGATCACCCTGCTCATGCATGGCTGACAGCGCTCTTAGTGATCATGACCCAACCAGAAAATGGCTTTGAGATCGTGGGTGTTCTCCGAGAGATTTTTGGGGTTTCAGATCAAGAATTGGCTCACTTTTCGAAGGGCAACGGAACGTTGTTTCAGATTAAAAAATCTGTTCAGGAAACGGGTCTATCCATTCAAGCTTTGAATCTGCTGGTCGAATTGCGCAAAGAAATTGTAGAGCTGCCTTTACGTGATGCGGCATGTCAACTTGTTGAGAAAACTCAACTTCGTGAACGATTAAGAATGTTGACCGACTTTAACGGTCAAGAATTGGAGGATGAATTAGATCGGTTACTCATGCAGGTTGCAGATAAGGAAGCAGAAGGTTTTACCTTGCCGGAGTTGGCCGAAACTTTTTGTGAAGGTTTTCATAAAATCCGAGCCTCTGAAAATGTTCAAAAAGATGCCATTCAACTCATCACCTGCCAAAAAGCAAAGGGCCTTGAGTGGCACACGGTGATTTTGCCGTTTATGTTCCATAAACTTCGTGAAGCGTCTCCTCGATATCCGCGAATCACAAAATTTTCTTCGGAAAACAATGTGGAAATTATTTTTGATAAGTCTGAGCTTACCGAAGAAGGAGGGGAAGAATTGAAACAAGCTACGGAACATGAGAATCAAAGAATTCTTTATGTGGCCATGACGCGCGCAAAAAACAGACTGATTTTGGTTGATGATTCTTCTTTGTTTAAATCCGAGAATATGACAAAACAAAAATCGTTTGCGGATCTTCTTTCGATTGCTGAAGGAGAGAACACAAAAGTTTGGAATGCATTAAATACAACTTTAGAGGAGGTCTTTCTTCCTCTCGCCGCTCTCACAACAACGATGGCGGCACAGGCGCCCTCGCCGTTGTCTTCGTTAAACATTCCTTTAGCAAAACAACATGCTGAAAATTTTTCAGAGAGAATTCTTCCATACACCCTTGCCAAAGGTGGCATGGATGTTGAACTAGAGGAGAGGAAAGTTTTTAGAGAAACCATGGATGATCATGATCAAAATCGATTTCAATATGGCTTATGGTGGCATGAGATGATGCAGACCATCCCCTGGCAACAGGATCCGGAGAAATGGACTGAGATTTTATCGCAAAAAATTTCTAGCTCTCCAGATTCACAGCGTGCGGAGAAAGAATGGGAACAATTTCTGAAGAGCACACTTTTCCAAGATCTTACAAAACCCGGCTTAATTTTTCATACAGAAACGCCTTTTCTTTGGAAAAAAAATAGTCGGGAATGTATCGAAGGGTTGATCGATTTAGCGGCATATCATCCAACATGGAATGATTGGCTGATCGTAGATTGGAAAACCGATCAGATGACAAAATCAGACACCCACATTCTTTTGGAAAAATACGCGCCCCAGATACGAGCGTACATGCAAAGCCTCCAAAATCTTTTGTCAAAAAAAGTTAGGGGTGGCATTTATTCAACCGCCACAGGTTGCTGGCTTGCGGTGGATGGATCATTTTCTTCGAATCTGATTTCGTCGACAGAGATCTACTAGTTTCGGCCAGACTTGTTCGGGAGTAAGGAGCGCCATATTCACTTCTTTTGAGACAGGGACGCCTTTGGGTGGTTGCAACTGGGCTACTAAATGTTTATCTCCATAACCGTAAGGTCCCACGCGTGAGGCAGGGTTGTTGCAGTGGATGAGAGCCAAAGTATCTGTTTCCACGGCAAATCCCAAATGCATGATCCCCGTATCTGTG
>CAYVFJ010000113.1:0-2620 GCA_964450905.1 uncultured Verrucomicrobiota bacterium | reverse complement strand
CGACACCTATTTCTATTCCAATCCCCAATCTTAAAAATTCCATGACTTACTCCGTTCCGAAAATCAAAATCAAAATCCCGGCAGAAGTGAGATGCGCCCCACTTGTATACCCCCAAGAAAAGCGCAATGGATGACCGCGTTGGGTATCACTTTACGTGGGTGGGATAAAGTGTTACGATTTCGTTTATGATTTATGATCTTTCGATGGATAGGATTCAAGGAGAGATTCTTGATGGAAAGAGGATATCCTCCGAAGAAGCTTTGCAGTTGTATCGTCAATGTTCTTTGGATGAGCTTGGAATGCTTGCTGATGAACGGCGCAAACAAAAAAAGATCGGAGCTTATCATGGTCGGGGCAATGAAATCGTTACTTATATTGTCGATCGGAATATCAATTATACGAATATTTGCAATGTCTACTGTAAGTTTTGCGCTTTTTATCGGGTGGAAGGCGATGAAGATGCTTATGTGTTATCTCACGAAGTGATTGGAAAGAAAATTGAAGAAACGATTGCTCTTAATGGAACTCAGATTCTCATGCAAGGAGGGCATCATCCTAAATTAGGAATCGATTTTTATCTTGATCTGCTCCGTTTTATTAAAACTCATTATCCACAAATCAATATTCATGCTTTTTCACCTCCTGAATTCAATCATTTCAGTGAGGTTTTCGGAATGTCAGTTCGTGAGATTATTGAAAAATTTAAGGAGACAGGTCTTGGTTCGATTCCGGGAGGTGGAGGCGAAATTCTAGTGGATCGTGTCCGAGATCGTATTGCGCCTCTTAAATGTAAATCGGATGATTGGCTCCATGTGATGCGGATTGCGCATGAGCTCGGATTGCGGACTAGCGCCACGATGATGTTCGGTCATGTGGAGACGGTGGAAGATAGAATTGAACATCTTCAGAAATTACGTGATTTACAAGATGAAACAGGCGGTTTTACAGCTTTCATTTGTTGGACTTTTCAGAGTGAAAATACGAAGCTTAAAGCCGAACCTGTGGGCGCTTATGAATATCTTCGGACGCAAGCGCTCTCTCGTATTTTTTTGGATAATTTTGATAATATCCAGTCGTCATGGGTGACGCAGGGTCCTAAGATCGGTCAGTTAGCTCTTCAATATGGCGCGAATGATTTGGGATCGATTATGATTGAAGAAAATGTGGTTTCATCCGCAGGCACGACTTTCCGTATGGGAGTTAGCGATATGAAACGGTTGATCGAAGAACTGGGCTACGAAGCTCGTCAGCGAGATCATTGGTATCAACTGGTTGGCTCATGAATTCCGACGCTAAACCGACTGTTTCATTTTATGAAACAGGTGAGGAGGACGCGGTCGATTACGACGATACTCAAGCTTCATATTTGTTTCAGCCCATGAGATCGCGTTTTGAATCTGATACCAACGCTTCAGAGGGTTTGTGTTCTTTTCTCGCTTCATTTCTTCTGAATTTTTTGTGGATGATAAGGTAGGCATGTAAGTTTCTAATCTCCACGATTACTATACGATGATTTGTGCGATGATTCAATGACGCGTTGTAAGGTTTCAATGCGATCCTGATTTTGATGGGTTTTATCTAAAGCCAATTGGCATAGAAGCATATGTCGATCTGATAGTCCGTGATAAGGAATTTCGGAGATCGTTTTTGAAAAAACAGCTTCTTTTTTACATTCATCGTAAAGTCCTTCAAGCCCCAGGACTTCACGAAATACATCGAGAGCGCCGAATTCGGTTGTTAAACAAAAACAAGTTTGAAGTTTTAACCAAGACGGATTTTGTGGCACAGACGTCCACTCACCTTCAGTGGGTCCCCACTCGCCACCTAATTGAATGATCGCAGCATTTATTTTTCCGTGGTTTTCATCATGATCAGCAATCCAAATGTCTACGTCATAAGTCAACACGGGTTTATGTCGAAGCAGAAAACAAACACCACCAATCAAAAGATAATCCACGTTGTGTTGGTGCAGGGTCTCCAGAATGCGGTCAATATTCATTCTAAAAAGAGCGGTTAGAAATTAGAAATTTGGGATCCATGATTTACGGAGTAGGAATACAAATAACCTCATTAGCTTCGAACATCTAAACATACCACATCTCCTTTGGCATTGCGCGCATAGATTCTGCCGCCTGCAAGAATGGGTGTTGTCCAACATTTTCCGGAGAGAATTTGTGAACGAGCCAATTCCTTATATCCATCGGGGGAAGCTTCGACAATCACTAATTCTCCCTGACCGCTTAAAATGATGAGCTTTCCGTTAGCTGAAATTAGAGAGCCGTATTTAATCTTTTGGGTCCATTTTTTTTCTCCTGTTTTAAAACGGACACACTTAAGTTCATGAGATTGATTAGGGTTACCGCTAAAACCGTAGAGATGATCTTGCCATAGAATGGAAGAGTTAAAATGATTCATCATTTCTTTATTTTTCCAAATAACCTGTGGCTTATCTTTTTCGATACGGATTAAAGCGCAGCCAGTTTCGTAAGCGGACGAAATAAAAATTTTATCATCATCAATGATGGGATCCGCTGCGTTCACGTGATAGGAAGTGGACCATGGATAAGACCACGTTTTTTTTCCGTTTATGGGATTAATTCCGAACAAATCTGTGCCACC
>CAYVFJ010000112.1:0-6152 GCA_964450905.1 uncultured Verrucomicrobiota bacterium | reverse complement strand
CACCCGTCACAAGTTCAGAAGAAAGTAGCGATCGATCATTTAGAAAGAATGGAGCAGATCATTAAATCGATGATTCAGCCATTTGAAATTGGAGCTATTTTAGTGGAGCCTTTTCAGGGGAGGGGCGGGGAGATTATTCCGCCTCCAGAATTTTTGCCGATGTTACGACGTATTTGTGATCGATGCCGTATTTTATTGATTACAGATGAAATTTACACAGGATTTTGGAGAACCGGTCAATGGTTTGGATGTGAACATACAAAAGTCATTCCGGATATTATTTGTGTGGGAAAAGCATTCACGGGTTGCCTCCCTCTTTCTGCTTGTATCGGACGATCTGATATCATGGTGGCATGGCCGGAAAGTAAGGGAGAATCTCTTCATACAAGCACTTTTTTGGGAAATCCGTTGGCATGCGCGGCAGCCTTAGCGTCGATCAAAGAATTTGAGAAGAATGCTTCTCGATGGGATATTCCGAAAAAAGGAGAAATTTTTTTAAGAGACCTCTCTTTCCATTTGAAAAATCATTCGAAAGTAAAAGAGATTCGTGGAATCGGTTTGATGATAGGAATTGAGCTTGCATCTCAATCCGTCATTTCTGCTTCTGCTTTATGTGAAAAACTGCTTCAACGCGGGATCATTGCCTTGCCGAGCGGTTCAAACAACGAAGTTCTAGCTCTTACTCCGCCCTTGATCATTCAAGAAAAAGAGTTGTCTTGGTGTGCCGAACAGATTGCTCAAGTTTTTTAAAACAACTTCACTTATTTTTAAGTTCTTTCTGTTGAGCAACCCACTGTTTGATTTGGGTTTCAAGAATATCAAGGGGAAGGGCGCCGTGACCTAATATTTCGTCATGAAAAGTTCGTAGATCAAAATTTTCTCCAAGTTCAGTGGTCACGTAGGCTCGGAGTTCTTTAATTTTTAATTCGCCGATTTTATAGGCAAGCGCTTGACCTGGCCAGACGATGTAACGATCCACGGAAGAAACACAATCATGATCACTTTTTGCCGTCATCTCCTTGAGATAATCAATGGCTTGTTGACGGCTCCAGCCTAATGAATGAATACCGGTATCAACTACGAGACGAGCTGCTCGCCATATTTCGGCGGTCAGTTGACCAAATTTAGAATAAGGATCTTGATAAAATCCCATCTGATCACCCAGGCTTTCAGCATAAAGTCCCCATCCTTCCGAATAGGATGTGTAATTCATGTATTTACGAAATTCTGGGACCCCTTCCATTTCTTGAGCCAAAGAAAGTTGCATATGATGACCTGGAACCGCTTCATGAAGAGTTAATGCTTCCACATCCCACTTTTTTTTAGAAGGAAGGTCATAAGTATTGGCGTAGAAATATCCAGGACGTCCGGCTTCAAAAGAGCCGACCTCATAATAAGCCATCGATGTTGACTTCTCGATATGAGAGGGAACGGGTTGGATTCCATAAGGCATCCGAGGAATTCTCTTAAATAATTTTGCAAGCTCTGGATCGGCTCGTTTTGCGGCATCACGAAATGCCTGAAGAAGTTCAAAAGTGTTTTTAAAGGTAAACTGTTCGTCCGTATTCAAAAAGCGACAAAATTCTATGTATCCCTTTTGGAATCCTATTTTCTGAATAACTTTATCCATTTCATTTCTGATTCTTTTCACTTCGTTAAGACCAATCTGATGAATTTCCTGAGGAGACAAATGGGTTGTGGTATGGCGTTTCACCCAGTACGCATAATAATCCGTGCCATTCGGTAAATCTTTAGCGGCTGTGGTGATTCGAGCAGCAGGAATATAAGTTTTAACAAGATAATCCTGGAGTTTTTGATAAGCCGGCACAATTTTTTCTAAAAAAACGGCTGTGGCTTCTTTGAGAAGACGCGATTGTTCTTCTGGACTCACCATTTCCTGGAATTTTGTAAAAGGTCGCATGAGACCACTTTTAAGAGGATCATCGGTGAGTAAATTTTTAATTTGTTCGGGAACATCGCGTAAGACGATTTGTGGTTGAGTGAGATGACTTTCCCGTCCTTTTTCGAGAAGCACGATTAGTTGATCCATCAGAGGAGGAATTTTGCGCAGACGAGCAAGAATGTCTTCATATTGTTTTACATTTGAACGAGGCATCATGGAAATAACTCGTGGAATTTCCACCTGCGGAATTCCATGGAGTTGATCGATAGGCATATATTCTGTATGAAAACGTTCTCCTTCGATTTCTATTTTAATGGCTCTTTGGAAGAGATCATAGTTCAGACGATCTTCATCACTCAGATTTTTGCGGTTTAGACTTTGAAGTGTTGAAAACAAAACGTATGTTTTATCTCGTCGACGTTGAATGGCCTCTAAAGAATAGTCAGTCCACTGATCGTTAAGTCCCGGATAACCAATTTGTGTAGCCCACTCAGGAAATTCACGCATGTGATCGTCCCAAGATTCTTTTAAAAATTGATGGAGCCGTTCTGAATCGGCTGGTTGGATCTCGGATTTTTTTTCCGGATGACAACCTGTGACAACGATTAAAATGAATAATCCAGAAAGAATATTTTGAATCAAAGAATAATTTTTCATTTTAAGAGAGCGCTTAATTGGTTGATCGTCCATTAACTCTCTTATCTATTCTCTTGTCAAGAGCGGCTCATTTCCGGACTCATTTCTAAAACGAAGAATGATGATTCTATTTCGATGTCCGATTTGGCTGGTTTTTAAATAAATGCTCTGGTTGTGATTGTCTCAATGGTTCATTGATGCTTAACTCAATTTTTCATGAAAAAATTATTTCGTTACCATGGGCAACCAGATTCTGGGGGACATTTTGGTCCTTATGGCGGGATGTATGTGCCAGAGACTTTAATGCTACCTCTCCAGGAGTTAACCGAAGAATATGAACGCGCCAGAAAAGATGTCCGGTTTCAAAAGGAACTTCGTTATTATTTGGCTGATTATGTCGGAAGACCTTCCCCTCTCTACTTTGCTGAACGTCTGACAAAAGAACTGGGTGGAGCTAAGATTTATTTAAAACGAGAGGACTTGCTTCATACAGGAGCTCATAAAATCAACAATGCCATGGGACAGATCTTATTGGCTCGACGTATGGGCAAAAAGCGGATCATTGCCGAAACAGGCGCAGGCCAGCACGGAGTGGCTACCGCTACGGTCGCAGCGATGTTTGGAATGGAATGTGTCGTTTACATGGGCGCAGTCGATGCAAAACGACAGGAACTAAATGTCTTTCGGATGCAACTGTTGGGCGCCAAAGTTCAACGTGTGACAGCCGGTCAACAAACTCTCAAAGAAGCGATCAGCGAAGCGATGCGCGATTGGGTTACCAATGTGCGTACCACGCATTATATTCTTGGCTCTGCATTAGGTTCTCATCCTTATCCCATGATGGTGCGAGATTTTCATTGTGTGATCGGACGAGAAGCTCGATCTCAAATCCTTAAAAAGGAAAAACGTCTTCCAGATCTTCTGGTTGCATGCGTGGGAGGTGGATCCAATTCGATCGGCCTTTTTTATCCTTTTCTGAATAATTCTAAAGTGCGGATGATGGGTGTGGAAGCCGGAGGACTGGGGATTCGGCCTGGAAAACATGCGGCACGTTTTAAGGGCGGTTCCGTCGGTGTTCTCCAGGGAACACGAACTTATGTTCTGCAAAATCGTGATGGCCAAATTGAGCTAACCCACTCCGTCTCTGCGGGATTGGATTACGCGGCAATTGGACCTGAACACAGTCTCTTGCGCGACTTAAAGCGCACGGAATACACCTTTGCCACGGATCAGGAAGCGCTGGATGCGTTTCAAAAACTAAGCAAAATCGAAGGAATTATTCCTGCTTTAGAGTCGGCGCATGCCATTGCTTATGTTTTGAAACAGGCTCCTCGCATGAAAAAATCGCAGATTATTCTTGTCAACTTGTCAGGACGAGGCGACAAGGATGTGATCGAAGCTAGTAAATATTTAAAAGTGAATGACGAATCAATCTAAGCGTGATTGGTATTAGAATATGAGATCTCTTTCTTCCTCTCTCTTTTTAACTTTTTTCTTAGCGTTTTTCGTGAGAACAGATCTTCACGCGAGTTTAGATTCTAAAGAAAAGGTTACGGTTAAAGTCTTTGCTCTTCCAAATAATCTCTCTGAAATACCTCAGGAACTCGCTGAATACCGGATTCTAGAACGTTTCCAGGAGTTGCATCCTCAGATTCATCTCGAAGGCGCAACACCTCTCCGTTTAGTGGATGAAAATACCTTTGCGGATGTGGCTCCTTTAATGGCCATTGCTGGAAAAAATTCGCCCGATATTCTCAATGTTTTTTTTCGTCAAACCGACACTTATATCAACCAGGGATTTCTCTATCCTTTGGATGAATATGTTGAAAAGATGAATCCTGATGAATTGAACCAACGAGTTTCTGAAACCACCTTGCCTGTGATTTATCGAAATGGTCTTGAAGCCAAACATTATTGGATGATGCCCATCCAAACGACGGCCGGAGTGCTTATGTATCGTAAGGATTTGTTCGCGGCAGCAGGACTAGATCATCCTCCCCAAGATTGGAAGGAATTTCATGAGTACGCCAGGAAATTGACCGATCCTTCCAAGGGAATTTATGGAATTGCTTTCTACACAAGCAGAAGCAATGCCTCTTGGTACGTCAATCCTTATTGGAACAGCGCGGGCGCAGAAGTGCTCAAAGAATTGTCGGATGGAGATTGGCGCGCTTGTTTTAATACCGAAGAAGCGGTGGATGCCTTTGAATTTATCGATACTTTGCAAAAAGATACCGTCACTAAAAATGGAAAAACAGGGCCGATTGCTTATCGTGGTCAACAACTCATGCAGGCGTGGTCTTTGGATTATAAGATTGCAATGCACTTTGGAACCTTAATGAGCGGTAAATACGGAGAAATGAATTTGGATCATGTAGGCATTGCTCCCGTCCCTAAAGGCCCTTCCGGTAAATCCATCGGACAAATTGGAGGTCGACTTTGGGGGATTTTTGCTGGTCAAAAAGATAAACGCATCAGAGATGCCGCGTGGGAATATATCCAGTTTTTTGGCAGTGAAGAAGCGCGAAAAATCTATACGGATACCATGGTTGAACAAGGTGCTGCAAATACCACCGATCCAAACTGGTTAAAAAAATATGGTTACCCAGAACTTGCCCGACAAGCGCCTCCAGGTTTAGCAGAAACCTTCGAGCAATCCATGAAAAATGGACAGCCAGAGCCTTACGGTAAAAATTGTCAGTCCATTTATAATATGATGAGTAAACCGATGGAACAAATTTATTACGATCCATCCATCGATCAACTTAGCCGAGAAGAAAAACGCGCAAAAATCAAAACTTATCTCGATGCGGCTGTCAAAGAAGCCAATGAAAGAATGGTAGGACTGATTCCTGAAGACATTCGAAAAAAGAGAAATCAAATTGCTTGGGGAACAGCCGCGACCATTATGGGTTGTTTTGGCATTCTTTTATGGAAAATATTCGGTTTCCTAAACAAAAGTCGTCCGCCCTTGCCAGCACAGACGTCCGCTTATAAAACTCGTCTCGCAATGGCAATCATTGCTCCCGCTGTTTTTCTAATTCTGATGTGGCAATATTATCCTCTTTTCCGCGGCTCTTTAATGGCTTTTCAAAATTACAGTGTGATGGGAGATTCAAAATGGGTTGGGATTAGTAATTTTGCGGATATTCTTTTTGAACCGGACTATCGCTTTTGGCTTTCCCTTAGGAATTCCTTTCTATTCTGCGCTCTTTGGATGTTGCTAGGATTCTTTCCACCGATGTTTTTGGCGATTATGCTTCAGGAGATTCCGAAATTTAAAATCTTTTATCGTCTTCTTTTTTATCTGCCCGCCGTTGTTTCCGGAGGAATTATCCTTTTTATGTGGCGCGCCATTTATGATGATTCGCCCCATGGAATTCTGAATCAAATTTTGGCTTGGTTCCATCTGCCAGCTCAAAAATGGCTTCAGGATCCGAGTCTTGCGATGGTTTGCATTGTGTTTCCTATGGCATGGGCACATCTGGGGCCTGGTTGTTTGATTTATTTGGCTGCTCTCAAAGGCATTCCTGATGATTTGTACGAAGCGGCAGATATTGATGGCGCATCTTTTTATGATAAAATCCGCCTCATTGTATTGCCTTATTTAAAG
>CAYVFJ010000111.1:0-2707 GCA_964450905.1 uncultured Verrucomicrobiota bacterium | reverse complement strand
AATCGAGCATTGGATCGTCAAGGTAAAATCATTATTCCAGCTTTCTCTGTCGGACGCACTCAACAATTGGTTTACTCTCTCCATAAACTTTCTGAAGCAAAACAGATTCCAAAAATTCCGGTCTACGTGGATAGTCCTCTTTCCATCAACGCCACCGAAGTTTTTTTAATGCATCCAGAATGTTTCAACGAAACCACTTACGAAAGGTTGCGTAGAAAAGACAACCCTTTTGGTCTCCAAAACCTCACGTACGTTCGTAGTTCCGATGAATCCAAAGCCTTAAATAGTCGTCAAGAATCTTCGATCATTATTTCCGCTTCCGGTATGTGCGAAGCCGGTCGCATCCGTCATCATCTCCGTAATAATATTGGCGATGAACGGAATACGATTTTAATGGTCGGATTTTGTGCGCCGAATACTTTGGGACGGTTTCTTAGCGAAAAACATCCTACGGTCAATATTTTTGGTGAAAAATATGAAGTCAAAGCGCATGTGGAAGTCATGAACGCTTATAGCGCCCACGCGGATCGCAACGAACTCTTAGATCTTGTCAGCCGCAGCACGGGCTCGATGCGTAAAATCATTCTTACTCATGGTCAGGAAGATCAATCCGAAGCGCTTGCAAAAACGTTGCAGGAAAAGTATTCTCAATCTCAAGTTCTGATACCCCATTTGCATGATTGCATTGAGCTATAATGATTCTTCACTGCTGAACGGTCATTCTACTTACCGCAATCGCATTCTTCTTTCTTTTGGTTTTTCTCTTCTTCTCAACATTGTTTTTCTCTGGTTATTTTTGGTTTCTCAGGTTTCTCAATGGATGCAATCGAAGGAATCTAGAAAACAATGGACCAAAGAAGTGCCTCATCTCGTTCTTGTTGAGCGCCCCCTAGAACCAGCCAAATCTCGGTCAAAAACATTTTTAGAGACGGATGCCAATCAAGCGGTGATTGAAAAACCAAAGGAAACGGTTTTTTATTCTGAACACAATACGATCGCGACTCAGACAGCTCCTTCACCTGTAAAACCGGGAGATATTCCGAAAGCAGACGGACATCATACAAAATCTTTAGCCACGGAAAATGTTCTTGTGGCGCCTAAACCATCTTCGTCACCCCCTCCATCACCCCCTCAACCTATTTCAAAAGCAACAGAATCTTCTTCGACCCACCCAATCTCTTCTCCACAAACAGTCATCGACCTTTCTAAAACAAAAGAATTAGCGCTCCTTAAAACTTCTCCTCCGCCCAAAGAAAAATCGTTATCGGAAACTCGACCTCCAAAGACCGTTGAAAATCCTTCTCAACCTTCTTCCCCATCCATGACGATTCCGCAACCATCTTCAAATCGTGAGGTTTTAGCGGCCATGTCTAAACTTGAAGGTGGGGTGCCGCGTGTGGGCAAAGCGCTTGCATTCAATTCCGCGGAAAGTCCTTTTGCGTCTTATGACAAAAAGATTATCGGTAAAATCGGCGCTTATTGGCAGTATCAAATCGTTGATAAATTTTTTGGTGAACAAGTGGGAGAAGTGGAGATTTCTTTTAAGCTTCTATCCAACGGTCGTATCTCTGAACTACAAATTCATCGCAACAGCGCCAACGAAATTCTGGCCAACTGGTGTATTCAGGCTGTTGAAAAATCCGCTCCTTTCTCTCCGTTCCCGGATACCATGAAAGCTTTGGTAGGCGACTCTAGAGAAGGAACGATTACCTTTGCGTATTAAAGTCTGAGATTGAAAAAGAAAAAATCAGTGAGCCAATCCTTGATTTTTCTGAGGCCAATAGGGTAGAAATTAAAAATCTTGATAAACGACGTTCTCTTCAGGTTTTTTTATTTTCTCTTTCGTATTTGGTCGCGTTATTGTCCGCCCACTCCGATCGATCTCTCCGGACGCAACTTTAAAAACATCCTCGTCTTTAGTACCGCCGGGATTGGCGATACTTTAACCGATAGCGTCGCTGTGCGCGCTCTTAAAGAAAGTTTTCCTCAAGCTCAAGTGAGAATCGTGACTCATCGACGAAGAGCAACCATCGCTCAACATAATCCTTATGTGGATCAAGTGATTCTCTATCACAAATCTCTCTTGTATTTTGTGACCTTAACTCTGAAATTACGAAAGCTAAAACCAGATGTGATTGTCATGTTGCGCGGAAACGATCCAGATATTTGGCCTATGGCCTATTTAGTCAATCATCATGCCGTTGTCAGTTGTCCACGGATGACCCATTTTCAATTTCTCATTTCCCATCCGGTACAGATTCCTGCCTGGGATCAAACGCATGGCGTCGAGCAAACCCTTGAAATCGTGCGCTTCATCGGAGCTGATTCAAAAGATCGTCGACTGGTTTATCAGGTACACGATGATGAACACTTACAAACACGCCGAAAATTGATTGAGTTTGGAGTAAAAGATAAACCACTGGTGATTTTTCAAGTAGGAGGTGGACGTCGTTCTTCATGGCGCGATTGGCCTATTGCTCACTGGACAATACTCGGCCAACAATTGCTGAAGGAATATGATATTCAGTTAATCTTATCGGGAGGCCCCGATTTACGTGAGAAAGCAGATGTTTTGAGTCTTGCTTTTCCAAAGGATGTCGTGAATTTAGCAGGGAAACTTTCGTTAGTTGAAGCTGCCACTTTATTGGCCCAAGCGAAGATTCTTATTTCCACAGATACGGGAATCATGCATTTAGGATTTGCCGTG
>CAYVFJ010000110.1:0-5260 GCA_964450905.1 uncultured Verrucomicrobiota bacterium | reverse complement strand
AAAATATAAACCATCTCCTGTAGTTACTATAATCTCTCTAGCACATAAAACATTTAAACTATACGTCTTATCCACATAGCAATCCACAGCGTCTGTCACTCGAACTGTAAACAGCACATTTGGAGGAGGGGTTGCGGCAGTCCCCATCAGCACACTTGGATTCAAAGGATCAAATTTTAACCAGCCACCCGCAGCATTACTATTGGTGAGTTGAAAATTGTAAGGAACAATCCCCCCTGTAATGGAAATATCGGTTGAAAAATCCACTTTATAAAGCGATCCGACAGACGTCGTTTGCAGATTTAGAGGTAAATCACCAACCAGAATTTGTGGACAAGTAACAGTCATCGTGTATGACTTGCTTGCCAAACAATAATTGACATCTGCGACAAGGACTGTGAAATTTCCAGAATCATTCACACCGGGAATTCCAGAGAGCGTCTTGGTTGCACAATCATAACTCAACCATAAGGGAAGACCAGAGACTGTATAACAACCATTCGCATCAGGTGTGCCACCCGATATTATAAATGCGGTTGAATATTTTACCCCAACCGTAGCTGTTGACGAAATGTTAGGCAAAGTAATGGACTGGCAAACTTTCATTACATAATACTCATATCCAATCGCGCACCCATGAGCGTCTGTTGCTTGAACGGAGAAACCATAATTACCCGTCACCGTGGGTTTTCCGGAAATAAAGGCGTTGATGCCGTTATCGGAGAATGATAAACCCGGTGGGAATGTTCCTGCTAGAACGATATAGTCGTAGGGAAGCACTCCTCCGGTTGCTGTGATTGTCTGGGTAGGATAAAAAACTCCGAGCGTGGCATCGGGAATACTCTGTGGGCTGATGGTAAGCATCGATTCACAAACATCAATCGCGTACGGCTTAACCGCTGTACATCCGTTGGCGTCCGTTGCCAAAAAAGTGAAAGGATAACTGCCCACCGTTGTGGCTGTTCCAGAAATTTTGACAGCGGCTGGGTCAAATGATAAACCCGGCGGCAGTGTTCCCAGAAGTGTGTAGGTATAAGGGCTTACACTGCCGCTCGCTATGATCGTCTGGTTATAAGAATTTCCGATGTGAACAGAAGGAAGGGTTGCGGGAGAAAAAGTGATCTGAGTTAAATCCAAGGATATCTTTGCAATAAACACATCTGCTAGACCTAGCTTAGGAGACGGAATGGCATTGACAATGGGAAAGTTCAGAGTAGAAAACGTATTTCCAGTGACATAAATATCATCTTGAGAATTCACAGCAATCCCGTATCCGTAATCTGAACTAGCCCCACCCAGGTACGAAGAAAAAGTAATCGCCGTTCCCAATGAATTAATCTTTGTGATAAACGCATCCGTATATCCACCGCCAAAATCATTTTGAACCGCGTTGATAACTGGGAAGTTGGTAGATTGAGTGGACCCTGTCACAATCACATAGTCTTGAGAGTCAACCATCATGCCGTATCCATTATCATTGAAATTTCCACCAAAAGAGACCGAAAAAAGGATGGTTGTACCAGTAGAATCGATCTTTGTTAGATGCACATCGGAACTGTTCCCCGGTCCTCCTAAGTTGTTCACAGGCAAAGTTGAAGCTCCTAATACGTAAATATTATTTTGAGAATCTTTGGCAACTTTGGAAGGACTCTGTGAATTTGCATTAAGCAGAGTGGAAAAAGAGAGTTGAAGCATCGTTCCACCAGGTTGAACCTTCGTTAGCTTTGCCAAAAAACGATTGCCATTGGTTTGAATCGGGTTTTGAAGAGGAAAGCCAATGGCATAAGTCGTGCCGCTTACCCAAATATCATCATTAGAAGTGATGACAAGATCATCTCCTGTATCAACGCCGTTTCCACCGAGATAGGAAGAAAAAAGAATCACCGAGGTCGCAGGATCAATCTGCGTTACAAATGCGTCGCGCGCTGGGAATCCAGAACAAAAACTTTCGGAACCGCCGCCAAAGACGGCTTGAATCGGATCTTGCAGAGGAAAAGGAATGGATTCTCCATTTCCTGAGGTTGTGGAACCTGTGACCCAAATTTTATCCTGCGAATCGATCCCTATGCTGCTGGCAGAATCACTGGAAGATCCGCCTAAATAGGTTGAAAATAAAATCGTGGCTCCGGTGGGATCAATTTGAGTGACAAAAGCATCGGCGTTTGGAAGAAAACTGCATGTGCCGCCGCCGCCGAAAGTGGATTGAGTTGGATTGACCAAAGGAAAATTGAGCGATGATTCCGTGTAACCTGTCACACAAATGTTGCCTTGAGAATCTAACGCAATATCTGTTGCCCCATCGAAACTGCTCCCACCAAAATAGCTGGAAAAAAGGATCGCCGTTCCAGCCGAATTAATTTTGGTCACAAATGCTGAGGATTTTCCGTTCGTACTGTTAGGAAGAAGTTGAGCTGGGAAATCTGTGGAGAAAGTTTCGCCCGTCACATAAAGATTGCCCTGCGCATCGATCACAACGGCTGTCACAGTATCGATATCGCTTCCGCCTAAATAGGTTGAGTACGTGAGGCATGGATCAATCACCAACGGCCTGCTTTGATCGTAAGCTGCAACTTCAAATCCCACCTCATTTTCTTTTCTCACCTGATAATGTCCTTCAATCACCTTCTTTTTTCCGTCCCATTCCTGATACACCAACGGCTTAGGCTGTCGTATCTCTCCCCCTCCTTTTATGCAGAGCACCAAATCTCCCTTTTCATCCACCCTCAATCCCTCTGTTCCTTCAAATCCTAAACGAATCTTTTCTACATCCGCCCCGACCTTCACCACCATATCATACTCCAAATGACTTTGATTTCCGTAATAAACCATGTCAATTCCTGGATAAACCTCTTTGGATTTTATCTTTGCGTATTGAGGCACATCGGCGTGCCATTGCTTTGGATCGTTACCTATAAAATAATTACTTTTACCGGGAAGTTTTTCTTCACCGGATATTTCAGGATTCGGATTCGCGCCGAGTAGCTTCATGCGCAAAACAAAAATTTCTGATTTCTGATTTCTCATTTCTGATTCCTGCTGATGAATCTCACGTAGAGACGCAGAAGGATTGGATTCTGAATTTCTCATTGAAATCAGCGTCATCACCGCTTCGTCCTTGGTTAAAAAAAGTGTATAACCGTTTCCTCGAGATAAATATTGAACTTCCTTATCCGCTTGCCCCTCGTTTTTTTCAAAACTTAAAGGCATCTTGTCTAAAGCTTGGATCACTTTTTCTGAAGAAACCTTCGGAACAGTCAAAGGAAGGTTTTTTTCTTGTTCCAAAGCTGTCCCATGTAGATGCGCGATTCCAAGTAGACTGATGCCAACAATTAAAATAATACTTTTATTCATAATAAACTCCTTTTTTAGGCTTTTCCTTTGCTCTTTCCACAGATCAAGAAAGAGTTTTTTTCGACCCGAAATTCAAAACCCCGGACTAGAAAAATCGTTTGTAATCTATCACACCTTATTTTTCTGTCAATCCCTTTTTGTCATTTTTTTTTGATCCAGATGGCCAACAGCCTAACCACCGATTGGAAGACATTCAAATGTCCGCAAATGGATCTGGTCTATCTACGAACAGATAAGACCATCACGGTTTGTGAGATCAAATATTCTGAAAGGACCATTCTATGAACCTCTTACAAGTAACAGTCATCGTGTATGACATGGGGAGTTGACATATAAAAATGATGTATTAGTATGGTGTATATGGTTAGAACTCAAATTTATTTGACGGAAAATGAAAGAACGGCCTTACGTTCTATTTCGACGAACATCGGAAAAAAACAAAGTGAATTGATTCGGGATGCAATTGACTATTGGATTGATCAATTGAGTGAGGCCCGTCGGAAGAGAATATTGGATCGAACAGCCGGAATGTGGAAAGAACGCACGGACTTGCCCAACTTCGGAAAGTTAAGAAAAGATTGGGATAGAACGTATTGATCCATGAATGAGTTTTTGTTGGATACGGATGTGGCTGTTGATTTTCTTCGTGGATACATCAAGGCCATCGATTTTGTAAATAAACATTCAAAGAATTGTTCATTATCAACCATTACGGTAAGTGAGCTTTATGCAGGAGTTAAGGAGGGTAAAGAAAGACAGGATTTAGTCGATTTTATTTCTTTGTTTCAAGTGCTGAATATCACTCATGAAATCGCGGAATTAGGTGGATTGTTTAAAAGAGATTTTGGAAGGACTCATGGAGTTGGTTTAGCCGATGCACTTATTGCAGCAACTTCGAAGATCCATCAAGTGGAATTAAAAACATCGAATATAAAACACTATCCTATGCTCAAAAATGTGATCGCGCCTTACTCACGATAAAATAAGGCTTGGAAATCTTGCTTTTATATAAGTTCTAACAAAAGATATTTTAAATTTAAGAAAGAAGAAATCTCGCACTTCTGTGCTGATTCACAACGAGCCATAAATGGTAGAAGTTCGGGCTAAGGATGTGGAACGAGATTTTTGACTTTAAGCGTGCCGCTTACTTGTCCTGTGCAGCCATAAGTATCTTTGGCTGTAATGGTTACCGTTGATGTGTTTCCACCGGAGGATGGATTAGGAGCGCCTCCAATGTACCATTTCCCATCCAACGGATTTTTCACGACTTTTAAACCGCCTGGCAATCCACTTCCAGAAAAAGTGTAAGGAGCCGTGCCGCCCGTGGCAATGAGTTCTACTTTATAGAAGGCGCCCACTGCTCCATCTGCAAAATATAAACCATCTCCTGTAGTTACTATAATCTCTCTAGCACATAAAACATTTAAACTATACGTCTTATCCACATAGCAATCCACAGCGTCTGTCACTCGAACTGTAAACAGCACATTTGAAGGAGGAATTGCGGCAGTCCCCATCAGCACACTTGGATTCAAAGGATCAAATTTTAACCATGCAACGTTACTATTGGTGAGTTGAAAATTGTAAGGAACAACCCCCCCCGTAATGGAAATATCATTCAAGAAATTCACCTGATAAAGCGATCCGGCAGATGTCGTTTGCAGATTTAGAGGTAAATCACCAACCAGAATTTGTGAGCAAGTAACAGTAATACTGTAATTCTTGGTAACCGAACAACCACTAACAGTGTCAGTTACAGTAACCGGGACTGCTGGAAAAGATCCTATGTCTGAGGCAAGAGGTGTTCCAGAAATCGTTTTCGTTAAATTATTGTAACTCAGCCAACTCGGAAACCCTGAAACACTGTACGGACCTGATCCTCCAGAGATTAAGAATGGCTTGCTATAAG
>CAYVFJ010000109.1:0-3020 GCA_964450905.1 uncultured Verrucomicrobiota bacterium | reverse complement strand
ATACGCTACAATCTTGCTGGATTGACAACTGGTAGAAAAATGATAGAATGTATTACATGGAAAGTGCCACAGTCCGAGAACTTAAGCATCATTTTTCCAAGATCGAGGGTTGGGTTCAACGGGGAGAGTGTGTCAGCGTCTCCAAACGGGGAGAGGTTATTTTTGAGATTCTTCCTCGTCCTCAACACAAGCAGATCAAACCTAAAAAGTTTGATTTTGAACGGTGGCTAAACCGAGTTTGGGGTGATCGTTGTTTGAATGAAAAAGAATTAAAAATGATGCGTGATTTAACTGATCGGGATATTGTTTAAGTGATTTATTGTGATACATCTTTCTTGTACGCGCTTTATCTGAAGCAGATCCATACTCTACCTGCCCTTGAATGGTATCGCAGCACATCAAAGCAGATTTGTATTTCAGAATTATTGCTTATGGAATTTCGCCAATCCGTGCGACTTCAACAATGGTTGAATAGACGGGACAAAACTAAGGGATTTCCCTTTCAAATGGGACAAGCTGCCATTAATCAGATTGATTTACATGTTGAAGAAAAGGTGCTGCATCTTATGAGTTATGATTGGGAAGAAATTGTGTGTTTAACAGAACGATTGTCCCTCATGCACACCTTTGTGTTGGGATGCCGTCTATGGGATATTATCCATGTTGCAACAGCCTTGCATATTAAAGTAAAAGAATCTCTTACTTTTGATTCTAATCAAAGAAAATTGGCTGAAGCTGAAGGGTTAAAGATACCTCTGTAACGATGTTTAAGTTCTTCTTTTCATGATGATGATCAATATTTTTCAAGTTCTTTGAGCATTTTTTCTGGAGAAAGAACCATGGTATGATCCATTTTCTGAGGAATTTCAATGGGGGCAACAAGAAAAGTGGGTGTTTTAGGATAAACTTCTAAAAAGGATCGAATCCCGGTAAAATCTGTGCCAGATATACTTTTTTTATACTTGCACTCGATCGCGCATAAAATGGAACGCCCTTGTTCAATCACAAAATCAACTTCAGCTCCATGAGATGTCCGCCAGAAAAAAATCTTCCAATCTTTTTGATGATATTCGTTGTACCGATAAAGTTCTTGAAAAAACCATTGCTCAAAGAGTCTTCCCTTCTCAATCAAGGGAGGCGCCGTACGAATGCTCCCAAGCAAAGCTCGCGTAACACCGTTATCAAAAAAATAGAATTTTGGACTATGGCTCATTCGTTTTCGAAAACTCTTTAAGTAAGGATACAAGATCCGACCGATGAGGGTATCTTCCAAAATGGAATAATATTCCCGCACTGTCGAATAGGCCACCGAACAATTCCGCCCGACATCCAAAAAATTAACTTGTTCGGCAAATTGATTGGCAACAAGATCAAGAAAGTTTTGAAATCCTTCAAGATTTCGGACAAGACTTTCTGCTTTGACCTCTTCTTTGAGATAAGTGATCACGTATGCACGAAGCAAATCTTGAGCCAAGATTTCCTCTTTTTGGAGAAGATGAGTGTAAATTTTTGGCAAGCTTCCGTAGTGAAGGATAAGATCCAAATGAAAGTGATTCTTCAATTCTTGCATGGTTAAAGGGTGAAGAGTCCGATACAACGCTCTTCCTCCTAAAAGATTTGCAGCGCCATGACGCAACTTTCTAGCGCTTGAACCGCACATAATAAACTGGAGCTCAGGATACTTTTCCATAAGACTATGAATAAGGTCCAGCAATTTGGGGACCTTTTGAATTTCATCGATAAAAATAGGACCTTTTTTTTGAACAAGCCCCTCAATTTGTCTTAATAACAATTTTGGATCTTTAGAATAATTAAGCTGCGTTTCAGTATCGAGAAGATCTACAGAAAGGGTCGATTGAATCTTGCTTAAGAGAGTGCTCTTCCCCACTTGACGCGGACCAAAGAGGAAAAAACTTTTTTTAGGGAGGGTTGTTTCAATAAGTCTTGTAAACATGATTAACAATATACCGTGTAAATTAGCAGGAAACAAACAAAAAATTATTGATAAAGAATTTTTCAAATCCGACTTCCTTTAATAAATCGATTTGAAAGAGAAGACATGGTTACGATATTTTTCGTCTTTGATTTTTGCGAGGTATTCTCCACAACGTTCCCACATGATGCTTTGATAATGCTATTTGTCCAGCTTGACACGGCGATCGTTGTTGTTTGAGAACGCATATTCCATATGGCGTGCGGTTGCCTGGGCAGTATTTTCACCGCAATAACGCGCCACAATCCTTAGAGCCATATCGATTCCTGCGGAAATACCAGCGGAAGTGATGATGGAGCCATCATCAAACACATGTTTTTGATCTTCAACGATAACTCTGGGAAAAGATTTCTCGCATCCAGTTCAGCGACCGCCAGTGAGTTGTCGCATGGTGGCCGTCTAATAAACCGGCATAACCAAGCCTACGAGCCTCATTCAACCGAGTGGTCGACAAGACTTCATAAGGTCCAGTAAAGTCCAGAACTTCTACGTCTGGAAAAATCAATATCCCCACTCGTTTACGATCTATAAGTTTTACGCTCAAAATGGATTGTCATTTTGTTTTCTTTAAAAAATCTTCAGTGGGAATACTTGCGTCTCGAAGAGCCCCCTTTAGAGTAAATCGATCTACTTCACGATGGTAGGGAAATACGATTCTTCGCCATCAGAATGTTCCATCTTTACATGGCTACCCTTTCGACTAATCTCTACAAACCCAAGACGTTGGAGTGCTGCTAAAACCTGTCGACCAGACAGGAGTGGAAGTTTCATATCAAAAGTTCCACGACATCATGTGTTTCGTCCTTTATAATTTCACGCGGCTCAGGTTCAAGGTAGAGGTCAATGGCCTCTCGAATATTCTGCAAGGCTTCCTCACGGGTTTTCCCTTGAGACCAGCAGCTTTTTAAAGAAGGGCAATGGGCAACATAAAAACCATCATCTCCATGTTCGATAACAATCTTAAGCATCACAAAAGTGAATTACTGGAGAATAACCATCAAGTCAACCTTCCGATCTTTCTGCATGA
>CAYVFJ010000108.1:0-6600 GCA_964450905.1 uncultured Verrucomicrobiota bacterium | reverse complement strand
AAACGTCACTACAAATAACAAAACTGCGCCTAGAAATAAAACCCGGTAAAGAGAGCCGCCATGTGGCGCTTCTGGAATTTCCACCGCGATATTTGCCGCCAAGGTTCGCATTCCATTAAAGGGGCTGAAAGACATTATCGGTGTGTTGCCGGTTGCCATCAAAACGATCATGGTTTCTCCCACTGCGCGACCGAAACCCAACATGATGGCGGAGAAAATTCCGGGGCTTGCGGTTGGGACAACCACTCGAATGGCTGACTGCCAACGGGTGGCCCCTAAAGCGAGGGAACCTGACACATAATGACGAGGCACATTGGACATCGCATCTTCAGAAATGGAAAAAATAATGGGAACGACTGCAAAACCCATTGCCAAACCAATCACCAAACTATTTCGTTGCTCTATTTTTTGGCCTAAAGTGTCATAAATCCATTGTTGAACATTTCCTTCAAAAAATAAATTTTCGATTGGAAAAGCCACAAGCTGCGAAAATCCTATCGACAAAAAAACTGCTAAAAGCATGATGCCAAGCTCTACTTCTTGTGGAACAGCATTGCGAATTTTTAAAGGAAGACGAAAGTAAAACCAAGCGAAGATAAAAATCATGATGACGAAAAATGGAAATACAAGAGTGAAAGCCACCAGATGTTTTTCGAGAAAAGGAGCCATCCAAAGTCCTGCAAGAAAACCGATGACCACACTGGGCAATGCCGCCATGATTTCAATCGCGGGTTTAACCACGGACCGTATTCTTGGGCGCATTAACTGCGAGGTATAAAGCGCGGCTAAAACAGCAATGGGAATCGCAAAGATCAAACCAAAAAATGCGCCTTTTAAAGTGCCCAAGGTGAGAGGAACAAGACTGAACTTCGCTTCAAAATTATCTGATCCACTGGATGATTGCCAAATATAACCTGGCTTTTCATAGCCTTCGTACCAGATTTTACTAAATAAGGTCTTCCAATTAATGTCTGGATGAGGATTATTAAGATCCCACTGTTTGATTCCGCCGTCTTTTCTAAGCGCGCTCATCCCATTGAGATGCGCGTTAGGAGCCATTCCCACCATTTCTTTACCCACATCAAAGGTATAAAGTTTGCTGCCAGATGGATTAAAATGCATTTTGAGAACGCCTTCTTTATCATAAGTCCAGAAACTACGATCCACACCGGATGGAATAACGCCCACAACCGCGGCGTCGTGTTTTTCGAATTCTCGAATTTTAACGAGTTTAAACTCTGTGTCTTCAGGATTTTCTCGTACTCCAAACCAGGCTTCTACGGTACCATCCGCAAATCCAAAGATATAAGTAAAATTTCCGATCAGAAGATTCAAAGAATTTACATAAGAACCCGTTTTTGAAGGTTGGATTATTTGAATAGGCGCTTCTGTTGAGCTCCATAAATTCCAACGATAGATCTGATTTGAATCTGTGCTGATGACAAGAAAACGAGCATCCGAATCAATGGTCAATCCGGTCA
Source organism: uncultured Verrucomicrobiota bacterium (assembly GCA_964450905.1). Classification (GTDB taxonomy): domain Bacteria; phylum Verrucomicrobiota; class Verrucomicrobiia; order JABWAM01; family JABWAM01; genus CAYVFJ01. Next base: position 5,119 of record CAYVFJ010000108.1, on the reverse strand, counting down.
CTTTACCTTCCATGGCCGTTTTTATTTCTTTGAGATCAGCCTCTTGACCCATCAAGCTATAGTTGCCAGCAAAAAGCTGCCCGTTTTTCGTGAGAACAGCAACCGCAAGAGCGTCGTCTGAAGCGTTCGACGAGGCTGAAATATGCTCAATAGAAAAAGCTCTGTTTTTTTCTGTTCCCGGCTGTAGATCCAAAAGTGGAGATGCTTTTAACTCAGGAATGAGGAGTGGTTGTTCATTTTTATCATATTCAATTTTGAATCCAATCGTTAAGACTTGAATTTTGCCGTGGTGCGTTCCCACCACAAAATGATCTCCTTTCGATGAAACCCAAACTTTTTTTGGAAGATCCGATGCGGTTGGTTCCACCGGTAAATCATAAGAAATACTCCCGTCTTTATTGGAGATAAAATACAAGTGACCATTGCCAGCTAATCCATAACTATAAGTTTGAAATTCGTCGACACTCCACGAAAGCATTTGAGCGTTCCCTTCCAAGACAGGCAATTTTAAATCAGCCCGCGCTTTGGAAGTAGGCGAATAAAAAAGAGGCGCGGCTTCTTTTCCCACAAAGATAAGAATCAGAGCCACCGCAAGAATAATGAAAATACCAAAGCTACAGATCAAAAGACGCGCGATTCGATCTGTCCAAAAGACTTGAGAAGGAGGAGCAAAATTCTTCAGTAGACGCGGTTGATCGACCGACGTTAAACCGGGAAGAGCATCTACAACAAATGTTTTCACTCACATTCCTCTACCCGTTTTATGAAATAGGGTAAAGAACTTGTTAACAAATCTGAAAGCCAAGTGTATCGTCCTGATTTTAGTTGACACGTTTAATCGGAATTTACTGTCAACCTATTTGGCGCTGTTCTTGGAAGAATTGCATTTTTTTACGGTTGACTTCCCAAGGCCTCTGTCATCACTGATTGTTGGAAGTCTTGCCAAAGATTTTTTTGGAGAGTTTGGAGTAATTTCTGTCTGATTCTAGGTTCAGCCTTGGTGATTTCTTCGGGTTGAGGAGGTTCTCGTGAAATCACGTAGATAAAGAACCCTCCCTTTTCGTATGGAACAAAATCACTCAAATCTCCTGTGGAAAGAGGAAGAGAGGTTTGGCGGAGAGATTTTTCAAAAGGATCCGAAGGTAAAGCTTCATCTTCAGTAAAACTTTTGTTTATTTGAGATTTAAGCTTAAGGATCTTAGCTGCTGATTCAAAAGATTTTTTTTCTTTCAGCAAATCAGCCAGTTCTTTGCGCTTTTTTTCTCCATTTTCTAAGGCAAGTTTTGAGGAAATTTCCGTAACATAAGCTTTTTTAACGGAAGATTTGATTGGTTCGTAAGGAGGCAGAGAGCTTGGCTGTTCCTCGAGAAGATGGAGAACGTAGACAAATTCTTCGGTCATCACCGGATCGACCACAGGAATTTCTGAGCTCAATTGGAACGCAGTTTTTGTAAAATCCATGCCTGCTATTCCCGGGATTTGTTCGTCTTCAGTAAAGAATTTTGTTTGCTGAACTTTAAGACCGTGTTCTTTTGCCAAGACTTCAAATGAGGGAACAGATTTTCCATCTTCGGGCACCAGTTTTACAGCAAATTCTTCGGCCTGTTCTTTGGCCTTTCTTCCACCCACTTCTTTACGTAAAAGTTCTGCAACATCTTTTAAAGGAGTCATTTTCCCGTCTGCCTGCTTCAGTTGTTCCCGGTAGGTATCATAAGTTTTTTGAATCTCTTGTTCCGTTACCTTCAATGTTTCCAATGGAAAAGAAACATAACTCACACGTATTTTTCTGGGAGTGCGAAATAAATCTGGATGATCAAGATGATAGTCTGTTAGTTCCTTTTCCGTGGGCTTTATCTGCGCGGAAAAATCATTCGCTTCAAACCGGCAAACAGAAATACGAAGTTTTTCCAGGCTTTTCGAGGTGGCAGTTTGAAGTTCCTGGGGGGTAATTTTGGCTGTGGAATACACAAAAGAAGAAAGCTTACGTTGAAGAATATTGCGATCCACGAGCTTTTTGAAATCTTCTTCCTCAATCCGTCGCGGAACAAGCATCTCTGAAACAAATCGGATATAAGCTTCTTGATCGGACGTTGCCTCTCTAAAAAGTGGGCGCAACCTGGACACCGTCCGATTAAATTCAGCGTCAAATTCTTCATCGCTCACAGTCATTCCCATCTGATGAGCTTTTTCGGCCATCACGATCTGCCGCACCGTTTGCTCTTCAAGAAGTTGATCGTATGGCCCACTTATTTGAGTATCCTGACCTCTCATCAACAAAAGATTCAATCTTCTGGCTATTTTTATCTCGCGAGGACTTATCTTTTTTCCAAAAACAATTTTTGATTCTTTTATTTTTTCACCGGACTTCCATTTGCTCACCCCCCAATAGTCCATCAAGAGAAAGCCAACCAGGAACAGACCCAAAAAAATTAAAAAGATCCATCGTAACTGGCGATGGATGATTCTTTGGAAGAGAGTAATCATAAATTATGAAGTGAGAAATTGCAGGAGCGTAGGAAAGCATAAAAGACATCCGGCTTCAACTAGAACCTTTTTTTATAAAAATTGAAAAACATCGTTGACGATTCATGGGAATTTCCCTAGACTCTCCTGTTCCGAATGAAAACTACCTTTTTATCTAGAGAAAAAGCTCAACCACGTTGGTTTCTTGTGGATGCTGAAAATCAAATTTTAGGGCGTTTAGCAGCCAAAGTTGCGGATGTGATTCGAGGGAAAAATAAACCCAGCTTTACGCCTCATGCGGATACTGGAGATTTTGTCGTGGTGATTAACGCAAAGAAAGTGCGGTTCACAGGCAAAAAAGAAGGTCAGAAAACTTATATGACTTTTTCCGGTTACGTGGGAGGACATCGGTCTGAAACTGTAGCCAGTGTTCGGGCTCGTCATCCAGAATTATTGATTGAAAGAGCCATTAAAGGAATGGTTCCCCATACTCGTTTGGGACGGGCACAGTTGCGCAAAGCAAAAATTTATTCCGGCACGGAGCATCCTCATATCGCTCAAAAACTTCAACCTTTAACTCTTTCTAGCTAATTTTTATGCCGATCATCCCTCTCGCGATTACTACAGGACGCCGTAAATCATCCGTGGCGCGTGTCCGCCTCTTTACTGGAAATGGAAAGATGGAAATTAACGGTCGTTCTCTGGAAAACTATTTTGGGACGGAAGATTTACAAAATCATGCTTTGCAATCGATTCGGTCTGTTCATAAAGACAAAGAATATGATGTTCAGGTTTTATCTCAAGGAGGAGGTCTCAATAGTCAAGCAGGCGCCATTCGTCATGCAGTTGCTCGAGCTCTGATCGTTGCAGAACCCCCTTTGCGTGGGGCTCTTAAAAAACTGGGCTTTTTAACACGCGACTCTCGAATGAAAGAACGAAAAAAACCAGGCCAACCTGGCGCTCGTCGGCGATTCCAATTCAGCAAGAGATAGTCGGCGGCGATCATCTTGAGGCTGGTTTATTTGCTTCAAAGAACAAAAACCATCCAAAATGATCGTTGATCCATCGATCAAATTTGATTGCCGTGGAAGCATGAATCCGTCGCAATAAAGGCGAAATCTTTGGGAAAGCGTCTGAACCTGCTTCTTGTAAGATTCGGCAACGGATCTCTTTAAAATCGCTTAGAAGATCTTGAATTTCATGTTTTGTATAGTGCCTCGCGATGGCGCCATCCGTAAAAGTCTGATTCACTTCCTCCAGATTCATCCAAAAAAGTTTTCCCTTTAAGAGTCCATGTTGAATGCCGCCAATAAGCCAATAACGGACACTTGTTCGATGATAAATCATGGCCTGAAATAATCCACCGGGTTTCAAAATACGAAATGCTTCTTTGACGATTTGTTCTGTATGCGATGAATGATGAATCACTCCCCACGACCAAATTCTGTCGAAGGTATGATCAGGAAATGGCAATTTTTCTCCATCCGATTGAATGACGGTTGCAGGAATATTTTCGAGGTTAAAACGGCGATAAGCAAGTCGTGTCGCGCGCTGAGTTAAATCCATGGTTGTCACCCGAGCTCCTGCCTTCGCAAAAAGAGAAGCGTGCAATCCCATGCCGCATCCAATTTCCAAGACACGTTGACCTTTTATTTCTTTCCAATCAATCAACCTGGAATAAAGATTTTCTTCGGGAAACCTGGGATGGCCAAAGGGACGATGCGCTTCAATCGCGCGCAGATCACTTTGTTTAAAAAATTCTTGGGTTCCCTCCGGAGCTTGAATTTTGTGGTCCCAATCATAAGTCATGGGATTCGACGACCACCAGGTGGCATTGACTTCTTGATCCATTCTGATTGACATTATTTCTTGGAAAAATCTCGGAAGGCATTCAATTTGGCTAATGCCGCTCCGCTATCAAGAACCTCACCAGCGCGTTGAATTCCATGTTGAATATCCTTCGTCTGACCGGCCATCACGAAGCCTAAACTCGCGTTGTAAACTAATAAATCGCGTTTAGGCCCACGGTCAACACCCGAAAGTAAATCTTGAATCATACGAGCGTTGGTTGGGGCGTCCCCTCCCTTAAGATCTTCAAGAGTCGCTTTTTTGAAGCCAAAAGCGGCCGCATCAACCTCCATGGTTCGCACACTGCCGTTGGAATGAAGCTGTGAAATTTTGGAAATGCCCAATGTGGAAAGCTCATCCAAACAGGGTTTTTTATTAGGGCCGTAGCCGTGAACCGCAAGCGCGCGTTTGAGCTTCATGATATAAAGAACCTGAACATAAAGATCGGTCAGAACAGGATCAAACACTCCAACAATTTGCATGTTAGGTCTCGCTGGATTAACCAGAGGCCCCATCAAATTGAAAATCGTTCGTTTGCCTCTTTTCGCAAGAAACTCTCTGACCGGCTGAACTGCTTTAAATGTTTTATGATAATGAGGCGCAAACAAAAATCCTATCTTCAAGGTTTCAAGACTTTCTCGAAGACGAGATGGGGTCATGAAAATATTGATTCCCAATGCTTCCAACACATCCGCAGAACCACATTGACTTGAGACTGAACGATTTCCATGTTTAGCAACAGCAACTCCACAGGAGGCAATCACAAAAGCTGCTGCTGTTGAAATATTAAAAGTCCCCTTATGGTCTC
>CAYVFJ010000107.1:0-5659 GCA_964450905.1 uncultured Verrucomicrobiota bacterium | reverse complement strand
TATGATTCATAGTTTAGAATGGAACGCTGCTGCCTTCATCGCATTATTGTTAGCCACGCAAATTCATGCCATTTGGTATATTCCGATGATCATGTTTGCGTGCGCTCTTGGAAGTGGAATTTCCTACGGATTGCAGGCTAAAATTGAATCTACCTACCGGGGAATATGGAGTCGAATATTGATTTCCATCCTTGCCGTTTGGCAACCGAATGAACGCGGATGGGCGCGTTACTACACATGGATGAAGAAAAAACGCACGCCTGGCAAGCTTCTCAGTTTTTCATCAGAAAATCGTCCTTTAGCTATTTGGGATTGTCCTGTGACATTTTCCTTTTGGAACGAACAGGGGATAGGACGCGAACATTTTCTTAAAGCATTTGAATCTAGATTAAAACGGGAAGGCTGGAAATATTCAACGGATACTGGTTGGACACGTTGGGACTACCAGATTTATGGCAATCGTTGGTGGCAAATCCGTTTGCTGAGCGTTTCAGAAAATCATGGAGATGGCAAGCAGTTGACACGGATTCGATTGCGTCCTTATCCCACCGTTTTTTCGAGGCTGGTTGGTTTTGTGGTCGGTGTGATCAGTCTTTTTGCTTATATCCAATTTTTCTCAGGCACAACCTCCGAAATATTTCAGGCGATTGGCGTATGGTTTTGTCTTGTTTCACTTTGGCTTGCTTTTTTGTGCTGGCGAAGTATCCGTCTACGAAAAAGAATCGGTCAACTCGTAAAACTCGTGGCCCATGAACTTCAATTACTCTCAGAAAAAAAATCTTATTCATTTTAATAAAAACGGCTTGGAAAACATCCGCCGTGGCGGATCGAAATCGGCGGCCCGCCTCAGAGGCGGGACGATTTTTTCTCAGAGAGGAGCTGTTTGGCGAGCTGCCAAACAGAACACGCCAGCGGCGTATACTCCCCTTTCTACAGATCACTTTACGTGAGTGGGGTGAACTGTTACGAAAAAAGAAGTTTTTATATGTTCTGTGTCTTTTCTTCTGGATTTCCTGTCACCCATCTGATGGGGTGATGATTCTTGGATACCTGAGCAGTTACAAATCATGAGCTTGATCGTTCAAAAATATGGTGGAACATCGGTGGGAAACACCGAACGCATTAAAAATGTGGCCGCGCGCATCCAACGTTCTCACCGCGAAGGACATCAGATTGTGGTGGCTGTGTCAGCCATGTCGGGAGTGACCGATCATCTGATTAAACTCGCCCGAGAAATTCATCCGTCTCCTGATGAACGAGAATTAGATATGCTTTTGGCAACAGGCGAACAAACCACCACGGCGTTAACTGCCATGGCTCTTCATGCCTTAGGAATTCAAGCGGTCTCTCTCACAGGCGCCCAAGCCGGAATTATCACGGATGGAGTTCATACCAAAGCCAAAATTTCTAATATCACTCCCAAACGCATTCATGAACTGCTTGACGACGATCAAATCGTGATTGTCGCGGGTTTTCAGGGGGTGAATGAGCGCGGGGCCATTACTACTTTAGGAAGAGGAGGCACCGATCTTACGGCCATCGCGTTGGCCGCGGCTTTGAAAGCGGATTTATGCGAAATTTACACGGATGTTGACGGTGTTTATACAGCCGATCCGCGTATTGTAAAACATGCTCGTAAACTCAATGAAATTTCTTATGATGAAATGCTTGAGCTTGCCAGTCTCGGCGCCAAAGTGATGCAAAGCCGTTCCGTAGAATTTGCTAAAAAATTTAAAGTGACTTTTTCTGTTCGATCTAGCATGAACGATAACCCAGGAACCCTTGTGAAAGAAGAAACTCAAAAAATGGAAGATGTCGTCATCCGCGGCGTTTCCGTGGATAAAAATCAAGCGAAGGTGACCATTTCGCATGTGCCGGATAAGCCCGGCGTGGCAGCCCGTATTTTTAAGGCGATCGCGGACGCCCATGTGAATGTGGACATGATCATTCAAAACGTTTCGGCTTTAGGACATACGGACATGACTTTCACCGTGAGCAAGGACGACCTGTTTAAAGCTAAAAAGGTGATTGACCATATCGCAAACGAAGTGGACGCCAAAAACATTGTTTGCACCGAAGGCATTGCTAAACTTTCTGTAGTCGGCATTGGCATGCGTTCCCACACAGGAGTGGCTGCCGATATGTTTGAAGCCCTGGCCTCCGGGAAAATCAATATTCAAATGATTTCAACCAGTGAAATTAAAATCTCAGTGGTGATCGATCTTGTCGATGCAGATCGAGCCATGAATCTCGTCCACGACAAGTTTAAGCTAGGCGGGGATAAAAATTAACGGCTTGAGATCTTCCAAAAAACTTCCTCACTCACTCATCCGTCGCCTAGTCCAGGCCGCGCTCCAAGAAGATCTTGGAAAACAGGGGGATGTGACGTCGATCGCTATCATTCCGTCAAAATCCATTTCTATAGCTAAGATCGTGTCTCAAAAGGATGGGATTCTTTGTGGCTTACAAATAGCGGTTGAAACCTTTCGGCAATTAGATCCACGCGCTCAATTCCGGTTATCCTGCAGCGATGGAGATTTCATCCGAAAAGGTCGCGTGACATTAGAAATTCATGCAAAAACTCGCGCGATTCTTTCTGCGGAAAGAGTTGCTCTTAATTTCATTCAACATTTAAGCGGGATTGCGACCCTGACTCATCGCTATCTAAAAGAACTCAAAACTCGGAACTCGAAATCCGAGACTCAAATTCTGGACACAAGAAAAACGACTCCCTTGCTTCGGCCATTAGAAAAATACGCGGTGCGATGCGGCGGAGGAACCAACCATCGCTTGGGTCTTTTCGATATGGTTCTGATCAAGGACAATCATCTCGCCGCGCTTGCCCATCAAGTGAAATATCCCATCCAAGAATCTGTGATGCGTGCGCGCAAACAATGGCCAAAACTTAAAATAGAAGTCGAATGTGACACACTCGATCAAGTTCGAGAAGCCATCCAAACCAAACCAGATATCATTTTGTTGGACAATATGAATCTTTCCCAGTTACGCCGCGCCGTAAAGATCATCCACGGAATCGCGAAAACCGAAGCATCGGGGGGCATGACTTTAAAATCAGTCGCCGCGATTGCTCGTGCAGGGGTTGATTTCATATCCATTGGCGCATTGACTCATTCCGCGTCGTCTCTTGATTTTTCATTAAAAATAGTTCACACCAAGTAACTGAGAACCGATGAATCCGAAAAACATTCAAATCATTCAAAATGAAATCGCTCTTTTGTGGGATGATCAATCGGAAAGTTATCTTTCTTTAGAAAAACTTCGTCGTCGATGTCCTTGTGCAGCTTGTGCGGGAGAACAAGACGTGATGGGAAACACTTACAAACCACCGACTGCTCTATACAAACCGGAAAGCTTTCAGCTAGTTCGTTTTGATCCCGTGGGCGGTTATGCCGTGAACTTTGTTTGGGCAGATGGCCATCAATCTGGTATTTACACTTATCATTATTTAAAGAAAATCACTTTATAATTTTTTTAATTTCTTTCCTTGTGTTTTGGAATCTCATACGGCCTCTTCTTTTTGCGTTACAACCTGAGGCAGCTCATCGCCTGACTTTTTTCCTTCTTGAAGCATGCCAATCGTTGAGTTTTTTTCAAAAGATGTTGGCTAGCCTATGCGTCTATGATCATTCTTGTCTTAAAACCCGCGTCTTTGGCTTGGATTTTTCAAATCCGGTCGGACTTGCGGCAGGTCTCGACAAAAATGCCTGTTTACTTCCGACATGGCAGGCTCTTGGTTTTGGATTTAGCGAAATAGGGACCATCACGCCTCTCCCCCAAAAAGGAAATCCTTCACCACGTTTATTTCGTCTTCCAATAGACAAAGCTCTCATCAATCGTATGGGATTTAATAATGACGGCGCGCCCATCATTCGTGAACGATTGTTGGAATTGCTGCGCACTGGTCAGTGGCCCTATTTCCCGGTGGGCATCAATTTAGGCAAAGGCAAAGAAACGCCTTTAGATCAAGCGGCCAATGATTATGTCTCTCTGCTTGATGATTTTTGGGATTTAGGAGATTATTTTGTTGTCAACGTGAGTTCACCCAATACGCCTAGGCTAAGGGAATTACAGGAAAAATCTCGTTTAAATGAAATTTTATCTGCCGTTCAACAACGAAATCGCTCTCGCTACAAAGCCATCCCACGGCCTCTTCTCATGAAGGTTTCTCCTGACTTGGAATGGTCCGCTCTAGATGATGTGTTGGATTTATGCAATCAACATCAACTCGCTGGGATCATCGCCACAAATACCACTCTTTCTCGTGATAACCTTCATACTTCCGTTCAAGAAGCCGGTGGATTAAGCGGTCAACCCCTAAAAAATCAATCCACAGAATTCATTCGTCATATTTATCGAGAAACCAAAGGCAAACTTCCAATTATTGGAGTGGGCGGTATTTTCACAGCAGAAGATGCTTACAAAAAAATCCGGGCTGGCGCATCCTTAATTCAAGTCTATACAGGATTTGTTTATCAAGGACCCACTCTGGCACGACAAATCAATCAAGGATTAGTCCAATTACTTGAAAAAGACGGCCTCCAGACTCTATCCGACGCGGTTGGAATAGAAAAATAAGCAGATTGAGGGGAAGGCTGAACTGTTATTTCGTTTCCATCACCAAAATCCCAGTCCAATTTGTGGGGGGAGATTCTTTGAGATATCGACGGCTTTCTTCGAGATATTTGTGAGTGCAATAATCGTCCGGCATTTCTTTAAGCACTTGTTCAAAGCATTGAATAGCAACCGCGAATTGTTGAGAAAAATAAGCTTCAAACCCAAGTTCATAGGTGATGACCAAAGATTTTGACCATTTCCCTTGAGGACACTTTAAATCGTCTAATACTTCAGAAACGTGAGTTGCTTTCGTTTTTCCTTTAAGCTGAATCACACCCAGAGTTCGCACCAGAAACTGATCGCCGAGAAGCGCTCGAACAGGTTCGCTAATCACCAAATCAGTTTTAAATTCTTTCGTAAAACCTTCCAGTCGAGATGCGATATTCACTTCATCGCCAATCACCGTAAATTCCATCCGCTGATGAGCGCCGATGTTGCCCACAAGAACTTGCCCGTGGTTTAGGCCGATTCCAATCTGAAATGGAATTCGTTTTTGCGAGATCCAAAGTTGGTTGAGCGCTTTAAGTTTTTCGCGCATGGCGAGAGCCGCGCGAACCGCATTTTGCGCGTTGGTAGCTTCGTTCTCCGGAATCACATCTCCCCAAACCGCCATGACAGCATCGCCGATATATTTATGAAGAGTTCCTTGATAGGTAAGGACACATTCCACCATTTTTTCGAAGTATTCATTCAGATGTCGGACTAACTCTTCTTCTTCGCTTGATTCGCTAATCGTTGTGAAACCGCGCACATCCGAAAAAAGAATCGTGACAGGTTGACGAACACCGCCCAGCTTCACATTTTCTGGATGTTCCAGAAGTTTCTTCATCACCCCTGGAGAAATGTAAGAAGCAAAAATCTGTTTAATATATTGCTTCGATTTTTGTTCATGAAACCAGCGTTGAATCACGGAGCCTCCGTGTAAACCGCCAAATCCAATGATGGGCCAAAATAGTGGTAATTGAATGTTGCGCCAAAAAAACAAACAAAAGGAAGCAACCATATATCCAAAAATAATCGTAAA
>CAYVFJ010000106.1:0-2767 GCA_964450905.1 uncultured Verrucomicrobiota bacterium | reverse complement strand
GAATTTCATGAACGATACGGCTGCGATTACGGAAAAGAGTTCGTACTTCAAGATTCGACATTAAATCGAGATAGCGCTGGCGATAACGGATTTCGATATCCTGAACTCCATGCCATTTTTCTGGGGGAGGGCGAAGAGCTTTGGCGAGAATCGTAAAATTTTGAATTTTAACGGACATCTCTCCAGTCTTAGTCGTGAACAACGTGCCTTCCACTCCAAAAATATCTCCCAAATCGAGTTCTTTAAAAATATGATAATTTTGATCGCCTACAGTATTTTTTTGAATATAAATTTGGATTCGATCGGTTTCATCTCCGAGATCGCAAAACATACTTTTGCCCATATCACGATGGGCCGTCATTCTTCCTGCAAGTTTGACGAGACGTCCCTCGGAATAATTGATTTTAGCTTGAGCGATGGTTTCGCTTGGATGAAACTCGTTATGAAAAGGATCAATCCCTTGGCTGCGAAGTTTAGTTAACTTCTCTCGCCGAAGCTCGATCAGATTATGATGTTCTTCCATAGAGATCTGAGTGAAATCGCTTCGAGCACAAGCTACAAGCTAAAAATCTAAAAAAGATTTAGACTCCCACAAAAACGGCTTCTTCATTTTTGTCTGACCAGGTTTGAGTTTGTTTCGATGAAAGCCACTTCCAAAGTGGAATATATCGAATTTTGCGACGAATGCCAAACCAGTTCATTGTGTCAGTTAGGTGTTGAGCGCCTCGCTTAACACATCCAATCCTTCATCTAACTGCGCGGATGTGATGCAGAGAGGCATCAAAGTTCGGAGGACATTGCTATGGACGCCTGCTGAAAGAATGATTAATCCGTGTTCTGCACATGCTTTGATGGCCTTAGAAGCGAGTTCAGGATAAGGCTCTTTACTTGCACGAGATTTGACAAGTTCAATGCCGATCATGGCTCCTAATCCTCGAACGTCACCTATAAAACGACAGTGTTTTTGAAAACGTTGTAATCGATCCATCGCGTGAGATCCAATTTCTCGAGCGCGCGCTCTTAGATGATTCGACTCAATCGTTTGAATGGTGGCAATGGCCGCGGCACAAGCTAGAGGATTTCCTCCGTAGGTACTTCCTAATCCTCCTACATGAACCGAATCCATGATTTCGGAGCGACCGGTGACAGCGCCAAGAGGCAATCCACCTGCTAATGATTTTGCCATCGTCATCAAATCCGGAACAATACCGTAGTGTTCGCAAGCAAACATCAGACCGGTGCGCGCAAAGCCGGTTTGCACTTCATCTACAATGAAAAGAATTCCATGGTCTCGACAGATAGCCGCAAGTCCCTTGATGTAATCAGGCGGCATCACAATGAATCCACCCTCGCCCGTAACAAGCTCCACAATGATGCTAGCCACAGATTGTGGAGCAACTTGGGATTTAAAAAATTCACGAACATGATCCAGTGACATTTGAATGAAAGATTTTTCTGTCATTCCTTTTGGACGACGATAAAGGTAGGGATATGGAAGGCGATAAATTTCTGAAGCAAACGGTTCAAATCCTAATTTGTAAGGGTTCACTTTGCTTGTCAACGACATGGCCATCAGAGTGCGTCCATGAAAGGCGTGTTCAAACGCGATCACTCCGGGGCGTTTGGTATAGAAACGCGCGATCTTGATGGCATTTTCAACAGCTTCCGCTCCGGAATTAACAAAAAATGTTTTCTTAGAGTGAGTTCCTGGTGTGATGCTATTTAGTTTGCGAGCTAAATCCACGTAGGGTTTGTGCATGGTGACATGAAAACATGTATGAAGAAATTTATCTGCCTGATGTTTGGTTGCTTCAACCACAGGAATAGGAGTGTGGCCTACATTTAAACAGCCAAGACCGCCTGCGAAATCTAGAAAACAATTTCCGTCGACATCTTCAAGAACCGCACCGTGCGCATGAGCCGCAAAGATGGGAGTGATTTGAAATACAGCACGCGGAACATGACGTTCTCGCTCTCGAAAGAGCCTCTGACTATTGGGCCCTGGAATTTTTGTGTGGAGCAAAATTGAACGCATATAGAACAATGAGAAGTTAGAAGTTAGGAATTAGAAATGTTTCGAAAATGAAAAGAAATGATTTTACAAACAACACTTTTGTTATCGTAATTTTTAATTGATTCAGTACCATCCGATTGGTTTTTCGTTTAGATTGATATGAAGCTGTTTGGTTTCAAGATATTCATCGATGCCATGAGGGCCGAGTTCTCGACCGGTGCCGCTCTGTTTATAGCCGCCCCATGGAGCTTCCACATAACAAGGTTGCATGGTGTTCACCCAAAGAATTCCTGCACGAATTCGTCGAGCGACACGAAGCGCTTTAAAAATATCTCGTGACCATACCGCTCCAGCCAATCCATAAGGAGTGTCATTCGCGATCGCAACGGCTTCTTCTTCATCTTTAAAAGGAATGATGCAGACCACGGGGCCGAAGATTTCTTCCTGAGCGATTCTCATGGAATTTTTGACTTCATCAAAAATCGTGGGTTCGATATAAAAACCTTTTCGTAAAGAGTGGCTTTTTGGAATATGCCCACCGCGCACAAGACGTGCTCCTTCTTCAATGCCGATTTGAATGTAATCCAGAACTTTATCTCGATGTTCAGAGGTGACGAGAGGCCCCATTTTTGTTTTTCGATTCAAGGGATCTCCCAGGCGAATCAGATCAGCTTTTTTTAGCAATAACTGCATGAATTTTTTGTGGATGGATTTTTGCACTAAAACACGGGAGCCTGCCGAACAGACCTCTCC
>CAYVFJ010000105.1:0-3992 GCA_964450905.1 uncultured Verrucomicrobiota bacterium | reverse complement strand
TGGATAAGATAAACCCGCCAATATGAGAGCAGTTGGCCAAAAAGTGAAAACGTGTCGCCCAATATACACTCAAGAGATATCTATTGAACATAAAGACAGAAATTGTCTCCAAAACTTGACCATGTCATTCTACTGTTAGCATGGCAAAGTTTGTTCGCAATGAATTTGAAAGCTGATTTGAAATTACTCAAAGCACAGGCATATCATCGTGCAGAATGGGGGAGCATGTTAATTCGAAAGATTCATCGTCTTCCATCGCGAGTCATAAAACATCCTAACTATCCCTTTTTGAAAAAACTCCGTCTCTGGTTGCTTTCGCCGGTCACGTTATGGCCGATCAACCTTGATATGATTGGGCATCGTTTGATCGATGCCTTGAAAACAGGAAAGCTTTTGGATTCCGCAAGCGCATTGGCTCTTGAGATTTTGACAGATCCACCTTCGGAAACTGCACAGGCTGTTGTCAGCGAACATGAACATGATGTTCAACGAGGTAATTACGAACATCTCATCCACGCTGAACACAAATTCCGATCTCATCTGGAGGAATATTGCAAACGCGATACTATGGGAATGATTCAGATCATCGAACATTTAAGAGAAGTAACGGCTTAAGTTTTCAGTGGCAGAAGAATATGAATCGTGAACCAACTTCTTTTGTTAAAATGATAAGAAGCGGACTGGCAAGCAAATGGCATGAATCGTTGCTGGGAGCTGAGACTTTTAAGCAAACGTTTTTGATAAGCCTGCTAGTGTCATATTATCTGCAATGACATCGTGAGGGATGAGCAAATATTGCCAAGACTTGCCCGCATAGTTTTGCGCATGGTCTGAAGCACGTTTACAATACAAAACAGCGACGTCTTTTTTTGCGAGGACAATAACATCTTCCATTTCATTCTTAGCTTTCGATTCGATCATGTAGATGCAATCTGAAGTTTCAGCCACAAAATCAGGCTGATACTCTAGAAGATCTCCATTTGATTTATAAGAAAGTTGAAATTGCCCACGCATGGGCTTGAACCATTTGATGGATTCCCGATCTAAAATCACTGCCAGTCTTCGTTCTGTATCAGATTGAAATTTCAGAATTGGATATAGACATCTCTGGAAGCCAGAGAAAATCATTTGCGAAATGCGAGATTTTTCCTTTATGGGCTGTCGAAAATCATACGCAGGAACATTTGCCAAAGCCGTATAGGCACTTTCCTTCAATTCGTCGAACCCTTTGCTGACCACGACATCATAACCGGTAGCCTCTTCCCAATAATGAGGCTGCATCTGGGCATGAATAAATTTGGCAACAGATTTTTGGTGGCAGCGCAATACTTTAGGAACTTCTTCTTCGGGAAGATAACCTTGAAAATGTGCCACTGTCTGACGAGCAAGACCATAAAGAAGATCGGCGTGATCGTCGTAAGAAACATCGTCGTAATCCACAAGACCGCTCACAATATAATCTTCAAGGCGCGATTCCTGAATGCCTCCATGTCCGAGCGACAAGATTTCTTTTTCATTGGTGCGGAGATGTTGAACCCAAAGTTCTTCTGAGACAGAAGGGTAATTCAAGGTTTTTAAGTCCAATTTAAATGTCTTAAAGCCAGATTTCACTTCACCACGTGCCACCACCACAATTCGTGGCATGTCGATGATTTGTCGAACTACCAACTCGGCTGTCTTTTTTACAATTGCCTGAAAATCTGGTTTTTCAGTGATTCCTTCCAACTCAAGTTGAGGTGCTGCATATTGTGATTTTACCTCCTGGACTACCTTTGCCAAAATTTCTTCTTTGAGAAGATACGAACTATTTGGAACTTTCTGCGGATCGTGTTCAAGCTTTCTCAAAGTATGGTAGGCTATCTGTGCAATCTTTTTCTCCTCAGGTTTCGAAAACTCTGGCGTTTGATCTTTGCCTGCAATTTGAGTGCTGGTTCCGACATGCTTAGGTTCAAATCCCAACTTCGCAGCTAACAAAGGTTGGGAAACGATTGTGACCATCTTTTGTTGAAATTCTTCCGAAGGGATGATCACTTGTTGAAGCTGAATCATAGAATCAGGTTTATTCGCTTCATCAATGATTTCCTGAAATTTGTCGTGGGCAACAATGTTCAGGCGATCCACGGAGATAACTCCGGTGCGTTTGCCATAAGGCAATCGCAAACCACGGCCAATGGATTGTTCAATCAGAATCCGGGCATTCGCCGCACGAAGCGGCACAATGGTGTAAAGATTGGTTACATCCCAACCTTCCTTGAGCATGTTAACATGAATCACGATTTCTGTGGGTTCTTCAGTGCTTTCAACGGCAAGCAATCGTTGAACCATTTCATCTTCCTTGGCTCCCGTCTGACTTGAATCCACTTGGATAACCTTATCCTTGTAACGCCCCTCAAAAAAAGCATCCGATTGGATCAATTGTAGAAGTTGACTTGCATGTGTTGTATCGCGAGCGATAACGAGCAAAAACGGTTTTACAATTCGGTTTTCTGTTTCGCGCGCATAAGTTTCCAATTCAACTTTCACTCGTTCATGAAGGCGAACACCATCTTCTAATTTCATGCGTTCAATTTCTTCCGCGGACATGCCTGCTGGATTAAAATCTTTGCGAGTGACGACAGCTGGTTCTTTGACGAATCCATCAGTCATCGCTTTTCCGAGGGGATAATCATAGATGACATTTTTAAACTGTATTGGACCGCGATTCGTTTCAACGAAGGGCGTAGCTGAAAGTTCAAGACCAAGAATAGGTTTCAATTGGTTAATTGCACTCACGCCGGCGGAAGCACGGTATCGATGCGACTCATCCATCAAGAGAACCAAGTCTGGCAATCCTGCCAGGTAATTGAAATAGCTGTCGCCAATGTACTCCGATAGCCGTTTGATTCTGGGTGAATTTCCACCACGCACTTCCGAATTGATTTTTGAGATATTGAAAATGTTCACCTTGCATCGCAACAACTGATCAAAAAGTGTGCCCGCCTTTGCCTCGTAATTATCGCCCGTGATAATTTCAGGCGCATCTGTCGCAAACTCCGCAATTCCTTTGAACACATATTTCGGTGTGTTCGGGGTAAAATCTGCAATCAGCTTGTTATAGATTGTTAAATTCGGAGCCAGCACAAAGAAGTTGTTCAGACCATGTGCAAGATGAAGGTAGCTGATGAATGCACCCATCAATCGCGTTTTACCTACTCCGGTGGCGAGAGCAAAACAGAGCGATGGGAATTCCCTCTCAAAATCCGTCACCGTCGGATATTCTTTCCGAATAATTTCCAATGCCGCTTTCAAATCCATTTCTTTTTTGGGAGGAACAATTTCTGTCACCCGATCCAGAATTTCGAGGGACTGCCTCTGTGGAGGACGCAGGCTTAATCGACCAGCTATGGCGTTGACGTGTCGGTTCATGTTTTGCCTCCCGTCTTGTCGTCAAATCCCAAAGCCTTGACCTCGCGTTGGAGTTCCGCGCGGAGTTCCGCTTCCGTCGGCAGGTATAGTTTGTACCGGCTGGTAAAAATCTTCTTCTGCTGGTCTTCGCCCAATGTGTAGCGAACCATCGCATCATTTTTTTTCGCGCATAGAATCAGTCCCAGTGTCGGATTGTCGCCTTCCGTCCTGCGCTCCCGATCATAATAATTAACATAAAGTTGGAGCTGACCGAGATCCTGATGCATCAGCTTGCTAGTTTTGAGATCAATAATCACATAGCACTTCAGGATCGTGTGATAGAAAACCAGATCAATGTAGAAATGGTCGCCATCCAGAGTCAATCGTTCCTGTCGAGAAATAAATGCAAAGCCTTTGCCCAATTCTAACAGAAATGCCTGAAGATTGGATATCAACGCCTCCTCCAGTTTCGTTTCCACAAGTTTCGGTGATTCTGGGAGACCCAGGAATTCCACCACAACAGGATCTTTGAATACATCAACCGGTTTGTGTATCTCATGTCCCTTTGTTGCAAGGCGCATCAATCCCTTTTTATCTCTGCTTAATGC
>CAYVFJ010000104.1:0-2559 GCA_964450905.1 uncultured Verrucomicrobiota bacterium | reverse complement strand
CCGGTTGTTAGCCAGTTCGATTCGCCTCACTTGTCCCACCAGTCGAAGAACGCATGCGTGGCTAGGGCTCCGGCCGACCGGACCAACATGCAGTCTTCGTCCGTCTCCGGAGGACGACCGAGAACATTCCACACGATCCATTTGCCGACAGCATCCGAAGCCACAAACCGCGGATCGTGTCCTGCCGAGTTCAGACGATCAAACTCCTTTTCGAATAGTCCCTTGCAGTCCTCGAAGCCACGAATGCCGTCGGGCTTCCATTGACTCAGACGTTCAGCAACCACTTCCATCAACTTCTCTTCGCGTGTGTCTCCCATGCGTAGGTTGTTCAGGCGGGACGCCGCCATGAACACACCAGCCACGGTGAGGATGAAGTCCCATTGCTCAGTATCCACTTGGCGGAGGACCGGGAAGCGCTCCAGGAGCGGCGTGAACATCCCCACTGCGCTGTTCTGAGCAGCTTGGACCATGCCCTCTGCTCTTTCGAGTAGCGGATCCTTTCTTTCACCGAACAACTTACGCCGGCGCCTTCGATCTTCGTCCATGATTTCCTGAATCTCGGCCTCCGTTGGCGCCGGTGCGCCGTCATTGGTTCGAGCAAAAATTTCTTTAAGGCTCATGTCCGTCGCCGGTGCGATCATCACCCGGTCGCCCATCGAAATTGATTCGTAATGCTTCTTGGGGTCGATCGTCCGTCGGACTTCCTTCGGAAGGATGATGGAACCATCCGCTTTGATTTTTACCGCCGCCATTCAAGCAACCTCCTGTCTCGTTCTAGATGTATTGTCTCCGATCCTCTCTTGCTGGGCAATGAGGCAAAGGTTGAATTTGCAGTTTCGTAACGGTATGATCGTAAACGTTTCGGGGGGTTAGCTCAGCTGGGAGAGCGCTACGTTCGCAACGTAGAGGTCGTGGGTTCGACTCCCATACCCTCCATTTTTTCCTCTCTGTCGCCGCCTCCGGCAAAATCGGAAATCATGGTAAATCGAAAACCAAAAGGGCAGTTTGAGGGCAGTGTTTTTGAAGGGGGAAAAAGTTGTAAGTCACCTGAACAACTCCACCCCTCATTGAATTTTCTCGATTTCTTCTCCGACTTTTGTAGGTATGTAGATAGTAAAATTTCCGTCCCAGTTTGATTCAGGGATAAAATCAATCAGTGTTCGTGGGATGGATAGTAATAAATTTTCAAAGGCCATGGGGTCTTGTTGGGTGCCTATGATCGTATCTCCTATGTTTACAAAAACACGACCATCCTTTGTGTCGCCTCCCATTTTTCCATCTCGACCAGTCAGAACTTTATTTAAGTTGTGTTTCTTTTGAAATCTCCAAAATTCTTTTAGAAGATGGCGTTGATTATCGTTTAACTTTTTAAGGGTTTCTTTAATGATGATTTCTTGTGTCATTTCTGGTGAGGCTTCCTTTGAAGCCCATTCGACCCCTAATGAATACGATAATCCGATAATCGTGACTTGAATACCTACAACCCATAATATAGCACCAAGGGTCAATCGTTTTGTAAGTCGGAATAATTCGGCGAAAGTTAATTTCTTGATGTCGTCTTCGGAAATTCTGTCATCTGAATTTTCCAAGGTTTCCTTTGTCTCCTTTGGTTCTGAATACCGTGTTATCTCATCGTCAATGATCAGACGATGGTTGCAATTTTCTGTTTATGGACTCGGCAATTTCATAAGCCATGCTTTTTCCCCTGGGATGACCATTTTCCGGCTGACAGTTTGAAGATATTAAAACTTCTCCTGTTTCCACGTCGATCATCCGCAGACTTTCGCCTACTAGACCATAAAATCCGCCTTGTGCTTCATAATCACCAATTCCCGGAACTCCATAAGAACCTCCATAAACTCCCCCCGAGGAACGTGGTGGCACATACACATAATGGGCGGTGCCGACGACAATCATATCGACGGAAAGCAATTTGCCGATCTGCTTTAAGGTTTCAGGAGCAATCGCCCCACTGTAGTTGAGTTTAAGTTCTTGGAATACCGCCTCGATTTGGCTTCTATCAACAACCGTGAACCCCATTTCCATAAGTTTAACAGATAATTTATCTGGAATGGCATAATCCAGTCCTTCTTTTCCAGAGTTCGAAAAAGGCAATATCGCCAACTTTTTCTTTTGTTGAAAATTGAAGTTGGGGCTTATAACGGTTGTTATATAATCGGGATCTTTTTGTTTTCTGGAACTCACTGGCGCAGTGCCAAAAACCTGATCGAATAGATCGCTTCTTCCACCTGTGGTCGCGCAACCAATAAAAATCCACAATAAGCCAAATGCCAAACGATTTTTTATCAAGTTGATCCTCCTTTTGTCATCTGAATATTACCCACATCTATTGTGAACCTGAGGTTACAGGTGTTAATAAATCCAGCATCATTGTTTTAACGAAATTCGAAATGCAAACCAATTTAGCATCTGCGTGATTTATGCCAGCTCCTGAAAATGTTGATGTTATTATTTTGCCTAAGAGTTCGTCTCCATCATCCTTCTTAAGAAAAACTCTCCCGGTGAAGATTCCAGTTACAGATTTCAGCCCATAAATGT
>CAYVFJ010000103.1:0-3566 GCA_964450905.1 uncultured Verrucomicrobiota bacterium | reverse complement strand
TTGCATGATGATGCTGTCGCTCCGCGGAGCGAACTAAGGTTCGGCGCCACGATGAAGTTGCTCGACACGTCTTTATTTTACTGAAGCAGCAGGGACAATTTTAATGCTTTCCACTCCCTGACGTGTGAGCGGCTTGCTTTTTTCGCCTCCAGAACCCATGGCTGTTGGGGTATCACCAATTTTTCCGAGAACATCGTCTCCCTTAATAAGCTGCCCAAAGCCTGTATATTTTTCGTTTAAGAAGCTGGCATCGCCCAAGCAAATAAAGAATTGACTGCCTGCGGAATCTGGATCCTGAGAACGTGCCATTGAAAGAACTCCTCGCACATGCGGTTTTTTGTTGAACTCCGCCTTGATTTTATAGCCTGGATCACCCGTTCCAACTCTCGGATCATCTTTCTTACTCAATGGATCTCCCCCTTGAATCATGAAACCTTTAACAATTCGATGAAAAGCCGTTCCATCGTAAAATCCTTGGTTGGCTAATTTCTTAAAATTTTCGACGGTCTTAGGAGCTACGTCCGGCCAAAAGGCAACGACCATTTCTCCCTGAGTTGTTTGAATGATAGCGACTTCTTCAATAGAATTATTTGACATAGGTTTTTTTTCTTGATTCACATCGGATGGATTTATTTTTTCTTTGCTTTCTTTGGCAATGATGGTGAGGGTTGCCATTCCAAGGATAAAACTTAATAAAAGAGTGGATGTCCGAAGGAAGGGTGTTTTCATAGGAGATGTTTTGTAGCATGAAATCTAAAAAAAGTCATGCAAAGTTTTTGTTTTTTAGATATGCCGACATGCATGTCTTATTTGACACAGAAGGATTCATCATCCATAGTTGGCAACTTGTTTAACACAAAATGAGAATCGATGATCCTGGGAGTAACGAGCGCGGGTTGGCGCGCTTCAGTCCGGTTCCACGTTTAGATTGGCCAGAGGTACCTTCTGCATTGTGGAATGACTGGCGATGGCAACTTAAAAACCGAGTTGCCAACCTAACCGATTTGGAAAAAAGACTGACTTTAACGCCTTCTGAAAGGATAGGAGTTAAACTTTCAGAACATAAATTGTCATTAGGAATTACTCCCCATTTTTTTTCGTTAATCGACAAAAATGATGTCGATTGTCCCATTCGCCGTCAGGTCATCCCCAAAGCTGAAGAAGGACATGTTGATTCGTCAGAGATGGAGGATCCTGTTGGAGAAGAGTCAAGTTCTCCTCTGTCTGGATTGGTTCATCGTTATCCGGATCGAGTTTTGCTTCTGGTGACAGATCGATGCGCTTCTTATTGTCGATATTGCACTCGGAGTCGTCTTGTCAGTGGAGCCAGCGGCTATGATTTTCATCCTCAACTGGATCAGGCGATTGACTATTTAAGAAAACATACGGAGATTCGTGATGTGCTTTTATCAGGAGGCGATCCTTTGCTCTTAAGCGATGATAAATTGGATCATCTTCTTGGAACATTACGATCTATTCCGCATCTAGAATTTTTAAGGATTGGCTCTCGAATTCCCATTTTTTTGCCACAAAGAGTGACCCCAGAATTATGTGCCATTTTGAGAAAGTATCATCCTCTTTGGATGAGCGTTCATACCAATCATCCACGTGAATTAACTCTTGAAGTGCGTGAAGCTCTAGAGCGTTTGGCAGATTCTGGAATGCCGTTGGGCAACCAAAGCGTGTTGCTTGCTGGAGTCAATGATCGCGTGGAAGTGATGAAGGAACTTGTCCACAAATTGCTTTTGTGTCGCGTTCGGCCTTATTACCTTTATCAATGCGATCTTATCCAAGGATCAAAACATTTGCGTTCACCAGTTGGAAAAGGATTGGAAATCATTGAGGGACTTCGCGGTTTTACGAGTGGTTATGCGATTCCTCAATTTGTGATTGACGCCCCAGGGGGTGGAGGAAAGGTGCCTATCAATCCGGAATACGTCATTTTCCATGATTCGGAGCGGGTGATCTTTCGTAATTATGAGGGAAAAGTATTTGAATATCCAGAACCTGTGGTGCCCGGTAAGAAACGCTCTGCCCCGGCCATTCCGGATTATGCATCCTTATGATCCATGTGGAGAAAAATTTGCCATCCCTCGGTTTTATTGGAATAGGTGTGATGGGAAGGAGTATGGCGGGGCATCTCCTCAAAGCAGGTTATCCTTTAACAATTCATAGTCGTACCCAAGCAAAAGCGGAACCGCTCATCCAACAAGGCGCAGTTTGGAGTTCAAGTCCAGCCGAAGTCTCTAGGAACTCTCAGGTTGTTTTGACGATGACAGGATATCCTGAAGATGTTTCTTCGATCTACTTCGGTAAAAATGGTATTTTGAATGAAATGAAACCGGGTGGGATGGTTATCGATATGACTACCAGTTCACCTTTTCTTGCTCAGAAAATCTATAAAGATGCTTCCGAAAAAAAGATTTTTGCCCTTGATGCACCGGTTTCTGGAGGTGATATTGGCGCAAGAGAAGCGCGGCTTTCGATCATGGTAGGTGGAGACAAAGAAGCTTTTGAACGGGCGGAACCTCTTTTCAGTAAACTTGGAAAATCCATCACTTACCAAGGGCCTGCTGGATTCGGTCAACATTGTAAACTATGCAACCAAATCATGGTGGCTGGCACGATGATCGGTGTTGTGGAAGGTCTTGTTTACGCGCAAAAAGCTGGACTGAATCTTCAAACAGCGATTTCTACGATCAGCCCAGGGGCTGCGGGCTCCTGGACTTTAAACCATCTTGCTCCAAGAATTTTGAAAAATGATTTTGAACCGGGCTTTATGATCGAGCATTTTGTTAAAGACATGAAACTTGTTTTAGAAGAATGTCAATCCATGCAAATCAAATTACCCGGCCTAGAGCTTGTAAAAAATCTATACGAAACTCTCCTCAAAAAAGGTCGCGGCAAAAAAGGCACACAAGCTTTAATTCTCGCGTTCCAAGATTAAATGCACCGTTTTTTTCTTTCAAAATCTGAAATTCAAGGTGAACTGATTCATTTTTCCGGATCTGAATGGCATCATTGTCAAACCGTATTGCGAACAAGAAAAGGCGAGCGGATCACTTTGTTTGATGGCGTTGGAACGGAGTATCTTGTTGAAATTATGGAGGCTCATTCTCAAAGCGCGATTTTGAAGTTGCTTGGAAAAACAATCGTCTCGCCTCCTCCCTATTTCATAGCGCTCGCTCAAGCTCTGCCAAAGAACAAAACCATGGATTACATTGTGCAAAAAGCAACTGAATTAGGTGTTCGCGAAATTTTTCCTGTCTTATCAGACCGCGCGACCGTCAAACTGGATGCGGCCGAAGCCAAATCTCGTATCAGTCGCTGGCGAGAAGTCAGCGTCGAAGCGGCTAAACAATGTGGATTCAATTGGTTGCCTCAAATTCATCTTCCGAAAACGGTTAAGGAACTGATTCATCTCAAACCAAACTACAACCTGAGTTTCATCGGCTCTTTACAACCAGATGCTCAACCTCTTTGGAATTATGTTCACGAACCAGATTTGATGAAGCAAAAAGTTTTATTGATGATCGGGCCTGAGGGAGATTTTACTCCCGCGGAAA
>CAYVFJ010000102.1:0-5564 GCA_964450905.1 uncultured Verrucomicrobiota bacterium | reverse complement strand
AGCTCCACCTTCGGTGCGAATGATCTCTTGATTGATATCAGGGTTGTAAGAACTAATATTCCCTTGTGTGGATCGAATGGTGAGACTT
The DNA here is from genome assembly GCA_964450905.1 of uncultured Verrucomicrobiota bacterium. Taxonomy (GTDB): domain Bacteria; phylum Verrucomicrobiota; class Verrucomicrobiia; order JABWAM01; family JABWAM01; genus CAYVFJ01. The sequence goes on along the minus strand of CAYVFJ010000102.1, from coordinate 5,476 downwards.
CCCGTAGCCAAGCTCAATGCAACCAGATTGTCGATGCCGCTTGTAACTCCAGTAATATTTTTGATCGCAATATTCCCTGTAGCTTCCAAAGTAATATTGGCGCTTGCGCCCAACGAATCGATCTTTCCCCAAGATAACGTGTTTTTAGTTGCGCCACTACCGGTATCCGGATCGCCGGAAAGAATTTGGCTATCACTAGCATTGACATCCTGTGATCCTCCTGAAAAAGCATCCGTAATATTCAATGTAGAAGGATCTAATAGCAGTGTCCCCATACTACCCGCAGGCGCTTGTAAATCGGCTGTTCCATTAAAGGTAAGGAACTCTTTGCCGGATACTTCTACAAATCCACCATTCCCACCCTGTTCCCCGCCTCGTGCAGAAATAGAACCGTCGTACTCGGTCGTATGATCAGCCCAAACAATCACTTTCCCGCCATTCCCTGAAGTTTTGGCATCCGCATTAATGACAGCTCCCGCGTCAACATCCGTTTGTGTGGCATTCAAAATTTGAGAATTATTTCCCCGATAATCGCCTCCGATCAAAGCGGTGCCGCCTCCTAAATCTCCGCTCACATCGATCACCGTAGAAGCAGTTAAATGAATATCATTTGCTATAACACCCGAACCTCTCCCCCATTGCCATTGGCGTCTTTAGCTATCATTGAACCGCTGTTATCAATCGTTCCGCCGTTTGCAGTTAAGTAAATGCTTCCATCTGGAGTTGTTGTGGATCCTGTCGCACGAATCAATCCCGTGTGATTGATCGCCAAAGCATAAACATTTCCTCCAGCCGCTTCTAATTCCGCACGAGCCGCATCGATGGTTTCGCTGTTGGCTATACCAGTCACACCAGTTACAAGTGCAGAAGGCTGAACCGAAATCCGATCCGTCCCTGACGGCACAAGCAACACATTATTTCCGGCCGCCAATCCTACCGTTCCATTCAACGCGCTGATCGTTCCTTTATTTTCCACTGTTTGCGCGATTAAAAAGACATCCCCACCCAATGCATTGATGGTTCCAAAATTTTGGATGCCTGCCGTGGAACTTCCTGAAAAATTCAAATTCCCGCCCGCTAAAAATTCTGTGTTACTGATATCCAACGTTGATGCAATGAAGGATGCCGTATTGATCACTCCACTGGATCCCACCATGATTCCGCTCTGATTGATTAAATATAAATTTCCGTTTGAATTTAATGTCCCATAAATCTGGGTCGGATTTCCGTCCGTCACTCGACTTAAAGCAATCGAACTCGAATCCGGCATGAGATACTGAGTGATTTCTCCTGCTGCAATATCATGATTCGACCAACTATAAATGGCAGATGCAGTGGATTGATGGACGGTAAAAGTACTTCCGTCCGTCGAAAATGTAGCGCTTCCAACATCCACCACTCCATTCTGTGGATTACTACGGAGAGGCAAGGTGAGAGTAGCTGCCATCATCCAGATGACAACCATTTGACGTGTTAAACTGTAACGATTTTTCATATTTAATTTTGTTTTTTTCATAGTTTTTAGTTTTATTTTTATAATGACCATCTTTTCAAAGCTTCATAGACTACTAAAATATGACCATTGGTCAACAAAATAATAAAGAATGTTAAAAAATCTTGAAAAGGGGTGTTAAAATTGTTTTATAAATGAGGGTTTTCCTTGAAGAATGCTGCTGTTTTCGTTATTTCTTATCTTTCTTTCGTAACTTTTATTCCTATATTGATGCTTTCTTCAATTAATTTTGCACAGCAGCTAACGGATCATTTTAAAGATGCGATATCTGTTCCCATCGAATTTCGCGGGGAGACGACCGTGGTTGTTCGTGATTCTTCATGTCTTGTAGATATCATGCGATATGTGAAGTCGGATCTTGAATTTGAGATGCTCTTGGATATTTCTAGTGTGGATCATATGGGTAGCGAACCGCGTTTTGAACTGGTTTATCATCTTTATTCCTTTAGTTCTCATCAATATTTACGCGTCAAAACATCTGTGGACGAGGAAAAACCTGAGTTGCCAACGATTTCAAATATCTGGAGGGCAGCTGATTGGCATGAACGCGAGATTTTTGATATGATGGGGATTCGTTTTACTGGGCATCCGGATCTTCGTCGGATTCTCATGTGGGAAAGTTATCCTTATTATCCTCTTCGCAAAGAATTTCCTTTGGCAGGATTGCCTACGGGCGATGGAGTGGTAAAACCCGCCCCTATGGCAGGCGGCCCTTTTGTGACGACACCTGGAGAAAAAATCACGGTAGACCGTGAACCAAGGGCAAAAGTGGAAAATGATTTTGTTGTTTAAAAAAGGCTTTGATCTAAGAATCTCATTCCAATTTTACTGGAGCACCGCAACGGTCTGACACCATGAATGCTTCAATGACGCGAACGGCATCGGTTCCGCTTGGACCGTCGGCCAAAGGCTTTGTTCGGGTTTGGATACTTGAAATAAAAGCTCTTAATTCAATGAGAAGCGGTTCTTCGGGATCAAATTCGAGGGTACGAACATCGCCCTCAACGGCTTTCCAATCTTGATTTTCTTTTTGATGATGATTGGCATAGATCTTTATTTTATCTTGCTGAACTGTGTAATCCACTAAAATAGACTTTTCTGTGCCCACAAGAAGGACCTCCCGCTTTTTGAAAGGAGAAAAATATCCCACTTCAATGGTTGCAAATGTATTTCCATAATCTAACCAAAGCCAGGCGTTGTCGTCCATCTCACGATGAAGAATATCCAACATACGAGCGTTCACTGAAATAGGGAGGCGTCCCAACAAATAATTAAAAAGATCCACAAAATGAATCGCGTCAGCCATGGTTACACCTGTATCAGAACGCGGACGTTTGAAGCCACTGAAGTTTCCACGAATCCATTTCACGGAGTCTTTCCATTCGGTATCCATCAGTTTCTTCACATATTGTGAAGGCGGTTCGTAACGAAAAATGTGTCCCACTTGCAAAATTCTTCCCTTCAGATGGGCTTGTTTGACAAGATCCTCACATTCATGAATGGTGGGGGCCAGAGGTTTTTCGACAAAGAGATCTTTTCCAAGATCTATCGCTTCCCTCCCTAAGGCATGGTGAGTCTCGGCAGGCGTCACCACGTCCACTGCATCTACTTGGGTGATCAAATCACGATAATTTTTGTTCAAACGATCTTTGGGCACACCCATTTCATGACAACGAGCGAGGGTTTTATCACTTGCATCTGCCACATAGAGGTCGACACCCAATGTCAACCAAGTACGCAAGTGATTGATTCCCCAACGACCCGCGCCAATCAAAAGAATTTTTGGAGGATTGGATGGAGAGCTCATTTGGTTTTCGGAAGGGCTTTGCCCAAAGGAGCTGTGGGAATGAGTGTCATATTTTTGTTTTGATCCAAGAAAAACTCTTCACCGCCAATCACTTCTGTTTCATCCTTGGCATTCACTTCCAAACCGGGCGCTGATTGAAGGTTCGTAAAAAATCGGTAATTGAGTCGTTTACCCACATCAGAAATATGAGTGTAGGTAAAGGTGCGCGCTCCGGATTGATGAAGAATATGCAGATCACCCCGTCGATCAATTCGAGCTTGAGGATCTCCATAACTCACGACGCTGCCCAAAGGCGTGGTGCAATAAATATAATTTTTTTCATCATCCACAATTCGGGCATAGAGTGTTGGTTCTTGTTCCTCCTGATGGACAATCAAAAAATAGGATCTTGGAGAAACCTTTATGGAGGTTCCTTTTGAATTCAGGGGAATGGAATAGGAGGATTGCCAGACTGTGACACCTCTTACGATTGAAAAATAAATCTGCGGACTATCGAAATGTTCTTCGCCTAATGTCACTTGAGCTTTGACACGATATTCGCCTGGATTTTGGATGAAAAACCAAGGCAACAGATTGATCTCAACAGTTTTTTCTTGATTGGATAACAGAGCCATATTGGGAATTTTTCGACTATAATCTGATGGCGGAACAGGTTCGCCGGACATTGTCGTGACAGAAAAATCTAACCAAGAATTCGCGCCTGCCATGCGGGCCATATCCAAAGGTTTAGAAAGGTAGTTTGTAATTTTTACCTGAATTTCAATGGCTTCAAAGAGAAGGTACTCCGATCTCTCAAGATTGATATCCACTCTAATTTGGGCCTGAGCAAAATAGGTCGTAAAACTCAAAAACCCGCAAATAGCCAAAAGAAGTTTGATTTGCATATCCGTAGTGATCTCAAAAAACTTCCTGCCTCAGAAAAATCCCCGTGATCTTTGATCCCTCACTTGCCGACTTCTAAGCGGGTTGCACATTTCTCCGGCAATCCAGCAGCCAGGATTTTTTCCTGTGCCTTTTTAATGTTGTAAGGCAGGCGCTTGAGAGTAACCACGTTGGCAATCATATCATAAATCGCGTAGGCAGACTTTGGATTTCCATCTCTCGGTTGTCCCACACTTCCCACATTGATGAAATATTTTTTACCGGGTTCGATCGGTAACCTTTCAAACTGACCACCTCTGACCACGCCATCCCGGATAAAGACACAAGGTTGATGAGTATGACCGTAAAAACAAACCGCTGTATTTTGATAACTAAAACTGGAGGCAGCGGCCAATTTATCCATCACGTATCCCCATTTTTGTGGCATATCCAGGGTAGCATGAACAATCGTAAACGACTCCACAAAACGCACAAACTTAAGATTTTTCAGCCACTGACGAGATTCTTCACTCAGTTCTTGTCGTGTCCAACGAATGGCATCCGCTGCCATCGGACGAAAATTGACGCACTCGTCGTCGACCGACGCGTATTCATCGTGATTTCCTTTGACGATGGGACAATCCATCGCGCGAACGATTTCGATGCATTCCTTTGGATTAGCAGCATAACCCACCACATCTCCCAGACAGGCGTAATGCGTAACCCCTTCTCTTTCGGCATCTTCCAGAACTGTTTGGAGCGCTTCTAAATTTGAGTGAATATCTCCTAAAATAGCGTACTTCATTTTGCGTGATTCTTTATAATTGATTTTTCTTCCAAAGGAAAGAATCTTTCTTTCATTGGAATATCGAGTTTAGTTTCCGCTTCACGCCCCCATTTAGCAATCTTATTCCATAATTGATTTGGATTTTTTTGATGATCTTCTGTCCAAAGTTTTTTCCACCATTCGTAAGCCTCCCTTGTTTTTCCTGCTTCCACATACATATGTCCCACCATCCGTCCAGTGTAGAGGGGCGCGTCGGGAAACTCGGCTGCTTTTTTTAAATACGGAATAGCGTTCCATGGATCGTTAAACTTAAATTTATCCTGGATCAGCCAGCCCAACGCAAAATAAAGTTCATCTCGATTCGGATTATCTCGGATGCCACTCTCAAGAAATTTTTTTCCAGCTTCCATCCAGTCCCGATGCGCTTTGAGGCGGTAAGCGTTATTTGGATATTTAGGATTCGATTTTTCGTAATAACTCACATTATAAGCCATGTGCCATCCTCCAA
>CAYVFJ010000101.1:0-6550 GCA_964450905.1 uncultured Verrucomicrobiota bacterium | reverse complement strand
TCTTCCATGCTTTTAATGGGACGTTTCAATTGGTGGTGGCCATTTGGAAAGAAAGGGAATGTAGGGTGAATGACGGGAAACGAGTGGTCTGATTAAATCGTCTCTTAATTTCATCTACACCCCTCACTTTCTCTAGATCTCTTTCTCCTCAGTATCTAGGCATTTTTGGATCGACAAGCGTGGCCCAGGCTTCGATTCCGCCAGTGACATTTTTCAAATTTTTGAAGCCTTTTTCCTTGAGTAATTTTAAAGCGCGACCGCTTCTTCCGCCTGATTTACATTGAAGTAAAATTTCACGATTCGGATCAAGTTCGTTTAATCGATTTGGAAGTTCTCCCAGAGGAATCAATCGTGCGCCAGGAATTTTTGCGATTTGCCACTCATGAATTTCACGAACATCAATCAGATCAAAATTTTCTTTGGCATCAAGCCGTTTTTTAAGCTCAACCACCGTCATTTCTTCCGCAGAATCTTTCGAAGCTAAAGATCCATGGTTTGTACAAGCAATCGGTGTAAATCCGCAAAACTGTTCGTAGTCAATTAATTGAGTGATCGAGGGTTTTTCGCTGCAAATCGGACATAAAGGATTTCGACGGAGTTTCATCTCACGGAATTTCATGGCAAGCGCATCAAAAAGGAGAAGTCGTCCGATGAGAGATTGTCCCTGACCGATGATGAGTTTAACTGTTTCGATGGCTTGGATCACGCCAATAATTCCGGGAAGAACGCCCAAGACTCCTCCTTCCGCGCAACTAGGAACGAGACCGGGTGGAGGTGGTTCAGGATAAAGACAACGATAACAAGGACCGCCTAAGCACGGGGCAAAAACGGTAGCCTGACCTTCAAAACGGAAAATGGACCCATAAACATTAGGTTTTTTTAAAAGAACAGAGACGTCATTAGCCAAGTAACGTGTTGGAAAATTATCGGTGCCGTCCACGATCAGATCGTAGTTTTTTGCGATCTCCATGGCATTTTGAGAGGTAAAACGTGTTTCGTGGAGATCGAGTTTAACGTTGGGGTTTACATCTCGAATTCGATCCGCTGCGGACTGAATTTTGGGTCGTCCCACATCTTTTGTGCCGTGCAAGATTTGACGTTGAAGATTGGAATGATCCACCACATCGAAATCAACCAAACCAAGTCGACCGACACCTGCAGCGGCAAGATAAAGGGCGATGGGCGATCCGAGCCCACCTGAGCCGATGAGTAAAACGGAAGCTGCTTTCAGTCGTTTTTGTCCTTCCATCGTGACTTCTGGCATGATGAGATGCCGCGAGTAACGCGCAATTTCTTCATGAGTTAAAACCGTTGAATCAATGCGATGAGAATCAAGAATGGATGGCATCATTCTTTTCTACCCCAATCTTTTCTTTCCTACAAATGGATTTTCTGGGCTTAAGGATTTGTTTCAATGAAGACATCGACTTGTTGTCCGACATAGATCGATCTATTTTTAGGCTGGTCGAAGGCATAGATAACCTGAAGAACTCGGGTGTCAACACGTTCATTACTGCCACCTGTTAAAGATTCTTTGGGAATAACAAATGGTTCAATCCGAATAAATTTCAATGGGATGGGATCGTTGGTAAAACCCTTGAGATAAGCCGTTGCAGGCCGTCCCTTTTGGATGAAAGGAGCGTTCTGTTCGTCCACTTGCGCGCGGATTTGGAAAAGATCAAGGTTCCCAAGGATCATTGCAGGATTTTTTGGAGTTAAAGAGAGGTATTCACCAGAACGTATATTGGATTGCAAAAGAGAACCTTCTTGCGGAGCGCAAATGATGAGACGATCAAGAAGTGTTTTGGTTTGTTGCGCTTGAGCCTTGGAAGATGCCAGTTGTGCTTCAGCAATCGATACATCATTTTCACGAGTCCGAAGTTCTTCTAAACTAATGGCACGAGGATCGTGAATGGATTGAAGACGTGAGAGTTGATCGCGAAGACGAATAAGAGTTGCTTCCGCGATTTTGACATTGGCTTCCTGGATCAGAAGTTGCGCTTGGAGATCGCGGTCGTCGAGTTTAAAAAGTGGTTGTCCCTTTTTAATGGAATCCCACACTTGAACATAAACTTCTGTCACAAGCCCAGAAACAGGCGTTCCAATGGAAATATTTTCGTTCATCGCTTCAACCATCCCAGATGCGGCAACACTGTGTGGATAAGGATTGCGTGAAGGTTCGTTTAAAGGTGGCGATGGCGGTGTTGTTTGGCGTAGCTTGATGACCAACATCGTGCTGGATATGATCCCAAGGATCGAAAGATAAAAAGCAATGGATTTGCGCATGAGAGATCTAATTAAAGTTTTTTATATAACCATCTTCCATCTCGGCTTTGCGATCCGCAAATTCGAAGATCCGAGGATCATGGGTAACAACGATGATACATCGATGCGGCGCTCGACCCATTTGACGAAGAATATCCATGATTTTCATCCCTGTTTCACCATCTAAATTTGAGGTGGGCTCATCGCAAATGATCAAACGCGGTTCATGAATGAGCGCGCGCGCAATCGCAACGCGTTGCTGTTGCCCCAGGGAAAGCTGAGCAGGATGCGCGGTCAGTCGAGAGCCAAGCCCGACTTTTTCAAGAAGCAAACCGGACTGACGATAAGCTTCCTTTTTGTTTTTACCTTGGATGAGAAGAGGAATCGCTGTGTTTTCCTGAATCGTGAGCGTCGGGATCAGATTGAACTGTTGAAAAATAAACCCTACATTGCGTCCGCGAAATGAAGTGATTTCGTCTGATGGCAGTTGATGAAGAGAGGTATCAAAGACCGTCACAGTGCCTTGATCTATATGAAGAGTGCCTGCAATCACGCTTAAAAGAGTTGTTTTTCCGCAACCGGAAGGACCTACAATCATGGTGATTTCGCCATAACACGCGGAGAAATGAACATCTTTGAGAGCGTAGATCCGCGCATCCCCTTCACCAAAGTGTTTGTAAACACTTTCTACTTTGACAGCGATTTTATCGTTCATGGATTTTTCAACGAAAGACGATGGCGGGTTCGGCTTTAGCTATTTTGCGAATTCCAAAAATAGCCGAAAAAGCGCAGATGATCATGGTGGCTAAGAAGGTAAAAACAAGAAGTTGATAAGGCATAAAAAAGGGCGGTTGACCGGCTTTTAATACAGCTCGGCCAAACAGGGAAGCCATGCCAACTCCTAATCCATAACCAATAAACCCAACAAGAAAAGATTGAAGAAGAAGCATTTTAATCAGGAGACGATTGCGTGCGCCCATGGCTTTTAATGCGGCAAGATGACGAAGGTTTTCCAAAACAAATGCGTAGAAAGTTTGTGCTGAGATTGCTAGTCCCACAATGAATCCCAAAAGCACCGTGGTTCCAATCGCCACAGGGATGCCTGTGTTTTTGATGTACCACCGGATCGTATCCCAAAAGAATTTTTCTCTAGGAAATGCATTCAGACCTGTGATCCGATGAATTCGTTCCGCAAGGATTTCGGCTTTGATTTCTGGCCTTGGTTTCACGAGAACAAAGGAAAGCATTTTTCGTTGTTTAGGCGCGAATTCAAGCGCCCGATCGTAAGTGGTATAAATGTAGGGCTGTCCCAAAAACGATCTCGCGGCTTCACAAATACCAACGATTCTAGCTTGATGATCGTTGATTTCAAAAGTATCGCCCAATTTAACTCCGCCCAACTTCTTGACACCGAGTGTATCAATGATCACAGCATCCGGAAGACGCAAGTCTTCGATACGTCCCTGGATAATTTTGGCAGGTCGACCGACAAGAGTGGAGGTATCCAGACCCGTCAGCAGAATGGTTTGGAATTTGCCGTTATGCAGTCTTGCTTGTTGGATACTCCAGTAAAGTGGAACAGCCCATTCAACACCAGGAACACTCCGGACAATTCCTACGTCCGTATCGCGGAGAGGTTTAATTTCATTGACCTGTTCTACGTTCGGATCTGCCACCCAGATTTCGGCGTTGATATTTTGAATGGTGCCTGTGGTCCATATCATGATGCCACAAAAGATGGAGGCGTTTTGAGTAATCAGAAGTGATGAAAAAGTAAGGCCGCTGATCAATAGCACGTATTTCGCGCGATCTCGGATCAACATTTTTATGGCAATTTCAAGCATCCTTTTCTCCAGAGAGGATCCCTAATTGTTTTTCCAATTCTAATCGGCTCTTTTCCAATTCAGAATCCATTTCTTCATTCGAAACAATCATAGGTTTGCCCAATTGAAAATGACAGACACTAAATGGAATAGGAATCATAAAACGATCCCAGGTGGGTAATTCAATTTTCCATTTCACATTGTAAGAAATAGGAATGAGTGGACAACCGGAAAGAGCGGCCAATCCTACCACACCCACCTGAGCTTGATAACGGGGGCCACGAGGACCATCGGGAGTAATTCCCACGTCCCATTGGTCTCGCAGATTTGTCACAAGCGCACGAAAAGCTTCTTTTCCACGTCTGGAACTTGAGCCGCGAACCGTGCCAAAATCAAAACGTTTTAAAATGCGCGCGATCATTTCTCCATCTTGACTGACACTGACAAGACAAACCCCACGTCGTTTTGGAAAAAACCGTCGATAAAGATAAGGCATCATCAGCATCCGGTTATGCCAAAAAGCAAAAATCATTGCTTGAGGAGGGTGAGGATCGGAGGATAATCCAGATTCATCGATCAAAGTGATCCTTAGAGTCGGCCCAATGATGCGGATCAATAAAGTCCCGATCCATTCAATCAATAAGTTGCGGATATGTTTAAGCACCTATTCGGTCTAGCAAATCACCATGAGAATCTCAAACCTTCAAAGAGATTGAAGAATTGGGAGACTTATTTTGAGTTTCTCCTCGTGAAGTCACTACGGCAATCACCAAATCGCCCGTGACGTTGAGCGTGGTTCTACACATATCCAGGAATCGATCAACTCCGAGAATAATCGCAATACTTTCTGCAGGCACCTTTACGGAAGCAAGAACGCCAGCAATCATCGGCAAAGATCCGCCTGGCACACCTGCGGTGCCAATCCCTGCAATCACGCAAGCAAAAGCAACCAACATTTGCTGGGAGAAAGTTAAATCCGCTCCAAATACTTGGGCTAAAAATAATACGGTAACTCCTTCATATAAAGCCGTGCCATTTTGATTGGCAGTTGCGCCTACGGTTAATACAAAACGAGAAATTTGTGGAGGAAGTTTTAAGTTTTGTTCCGCGACACGAAGTGAGACCGGTAAAGTCGCATTGCTGGAAGACGTGCTGAAAGCCGTCAGAAGAACTTCCTTGATCTCTTTGAAAAAGGTGAGTGGCGATTTTTTTCCTAAAAAGATGAGAATGAGCGGATAAGTTACGAATTGATGAATCGCCAAGGCCAATAAAACGATTCCCATATATAAGCCCAGAGTTTTTACAATTGAAAAACCGAGTTTCGCGGTGGTCGCAAAAACAAGGCAGGCAACCCCTAAAGGAGCTAGTTTCATGGCAAAACCAATAATTGTCATCGAGACCGTAAAGAGTCCTTCAAAAAAACGAACAAGCGTTTGTATTTTTTCTTGATCCGAAACCAGAATGGCCACTCCGAGAATAAGCCCAAAAAACATGATCGCAAGAAGTCCGCCTCCAGTATGTTTGGAATCGAAAGCGTTGGTTGCTTCATAAAGAGGATTCTCGGGGATGATACTGAGAATCGTGTCTGCAAGAGATAATTTCTGACGACTCTGAATGACTTTTGTTGAAGCATCGGATTGATATTGCCGCATCAGTTCTGCTTTTTTATCTGGAGGCAACCGATGACCCGGTTGAAGAATGTTCACTAAGGAAATACCGATCCCCGCGCTGACACAACTTAGGAAAATCGTAAGAAGCAAACATCGCAATCCAATCCGTCCCAAAGTCCGGGTATCACGCATTTCCATGACACCGAGGACAATCGCGGATAAAAGGAGCGGAATCACCACCATGAAAATGAGACGCAAAAAGATTTTTCCGATGGGTTGAATGTATTGGCTGATCGCCTGCGATAATCCGGGTGACTTTCCCCATATCTGTTCGGCAAACAAACCAAGAATTCCTCCGACGGCAAGACCGAGTAGAATTTGATTAGCTAAAGGCCATTTCCAAATCCGTAAATTCATGCGTATCACCATAGAATTTTTTAGCAGAATGAATCAACCTATAACTCGCACTTTTCTTCCTTCTAATCGAAGGCGATCTTCGGACCACAAGCGAATGGCTTCGATATAGATTCGATATTCTTCTTGTTGAATACGTGCATGCAATGTTTCCGGTGTGTCATTTGGTAAAATAGAAATGACTGCTTGTTGAATAATGGGGCCAGAATCCATCTCGGGAGTGACAAAGTGAACGGTGCATCCGGTGTACTTAACTCCATCACTCAAAGCTTGTTCCCAGGCTTTTAACCCTGGAAAGGAGGGCAATAATGATGGATGAATATTGATGACCCGATTTTCGAATGCCGAAAGAAAAGGAGTTTTCAACATGCGCATGAATCCCGCAAGAACCACTAAATCCACACGCGCTTCTTTCAAGTGACGAATATATTCCAATTC
>CAYVFJ010000100.1:0-3797 GCA_964450905.1 uncultured Verrucomicrobiota bacterium | reverse complement strand
TTCTTTTAGATACACAGCTCACCAGCGAACAACAAGAACGTCTTGAGATCATTCGTTCGTGTGGCGAATCTCTTCTGACGATTATTAATGACATTTTAGATTTCTCTAAAATCGAGGCAGGAGAAATCAGTTTTGAAACGGTAGACTTTGACTTGAACTTGACGATTGAAGCCGTGGTCCAACTGATGGTTGATCTGGCACATAGACAGAAACTCGAGTTGGCGCATCTCATACACGAAGGGGTGCCGACCTTGTTGTGCGGCGATCCAGTTCGTCTACGACAAGTGTTAATCAACTTGGTAAATAACGCGGTCAAATTCTCTAAACAAGGTGAAGTGACTATCCAGGTGATGAAAGAGAGTGAAACGGCTGCCGATGTCGTGCTGCGATTTGAAGTAAAAGATACAGGGATTGGAATTTCCAACGAAATAATAAGCCGTCTCTTTAAGCCTTTTTTTCAAGCGGACGCTTCTACCACTCGAAAATACGAAGGAACCGGACTAGGTCTAGCTATCTCTAAGAGATTGATTGAAATGATGGGAGGGCGTATTGGGGTTGAAAGCATACCGGGAAAAGGATCTGTTTTTTGGTTTACAATAACCTTTGCCAAACAGCCGCCTTCATCAGCGGATGTCTCTGTCGTTAAAACCGGGTTCGAAACGCTGCGTGTTCTAGTGGTGGACGACAATTCTATCCATCGAAAACATGTGCATAGCCAGCTTATATCGTGGGGAATGCGAAATGGAATGGCTGCCAGCGCCGCAGAAGCTCTGGAAATTTTGCGCCGAGAAGTGGCCGGTGGCCATCCGTATCAGCTCGCCGTTCTCGATAAGGAAATACCTGAAATGGATGGTTTAATGCTCGCTCGTGCTATTAAAAAGGATCCATCTATTGCAAACACATGCCTCGTCATGATGATTCCCTTGGGTCAGCGAGTTAATCTTCAAGAATTACATGATATAGGAATTGCAGCATGGATTACCAAACCTGTGAAGCAATCGCGCCTTTACGATTGCATGGCCACGATTGTCGGGGGTGGTGAAAGATCTCGAGATTTGTTGGAAATAAAGACACAGATAGCGGCACAAGGCGGAATCACGATTAAGAATGCGCGAGTTCTTTTGGTGGAGGATAATGATGTCAATCAAGAACTCATATCAACCCAACTTAAAAAATTAAACTGTCATGTAACGATCGCGAATCATGGGCTGCAAGCGCTCGATGCGCTTGCCAAGGATAAATATGATCTTGTATTTATGGATTGTCAGATGCCGGAAATGGATGGTTATGAGGCTACTATCGAGATTCGTAAGCGAGAAGGAACGACGAAACATACCATTATCGTTGCCATGACGGCTCACGCTTTAGTTGGCGACCGAGAGAAATGTTTGAGAGTTGGCATGGACGACTACTTGAGCAAACCTGTTAAAAGTCGGCATCTACAAAATATGTTGGAAAAGTGGCTTGGTGTGACAAATGAGAGTGAGGATGCCGATTCTGTATCGGAGACTCCTTCTAATCTTTGCATAGACTTGGAATTGGTAAAAGAGACTTTTGATGGTACAGTAGAACATACGCGAAAACGAATCGACCTATACCAAAAACGGACATCGGAAAACCTGGAGAAACTTCATTCCATGATTCAGACGGGAGATGCCAAGGGAGTCGAATTTGTTGCGCACAAAGCCGCAGGTTCAAGCGCAAATTGTGGTTTTATGACGATTGTTTCCTATTTTAATGAACTTGAAAAGATGGGGCACGACGCACGCTTGGAAAATGTATCTCCTTTGATTTCAAAGGCTGAAAAAGAATTTGAACAAATTAAGAATTTTCTTAAAGAGTATTCCGAGAAGAAATTTTCTTCTTTAAAGCTATGAAAATCTTACTTGCAGAGGATGATGAACTTACTCAAGAAAAGTTGAAGTCGCTGCTCGAAACATGCGGTCATGAAGTTGTGACAGCAAATGATGGGGCTGAAGCATGGAAGGCTTTTGATCAAGAGCCTGTTCGGATTATTGTGAGCGATTGGATGATGCCTCAAATGGACGGATTAACTCTGTGGCAAGAGGCACGTCAAAAACCAGGTGTTGATTACACCTATTTTATTTTACTTACAGGCCAAAGCGGTGATCAAAATTATCAACATGCCATGAAAGCTGGTGTCGATGATTTTCTAACGAAACCCGTAAGAAAAAATGAGCTTTTAAGTCGATTGCGTGTGGCTGAACGAATTTTTGATTTCACCGCACAAATTCGTAAATTGGAAGAATCCCTCCAGCGATCTCAAAAGATGGAGTCTATTGGCCAACTTGCTGGAGGTGTCGCCCACGATTTTAACAACATCATGGCGGTTGTGTTAGGTTATAGCAGCCTACTTTTAAAGGAGGATGGGGCTGTGGATGGTTCCGCCCGAAAGAAAATTGAGGCGATTCAAACTGCGACTCAAAAGGGAGCCCAGATTATTAAGCATCTTTTGGCTTTCAGCAGACACCAACTTCTACAACCACGGCTCATTGATCTTAACATTCACTTACAAATGTTTGTGGATGTCATTCGACATTTAATCAACGAGAATATCGAACTCGTCACACACTTTAGCGATGAAAAAATAACCATCAAAGTGGATCCCAATTATTTAGAACAAGTGATCATGAACTTGGTTGTGAATGCTCGTGATGCAATGCCCAACGGAGGAAAGCTTATTTTAAAAACATCCTGTGTAGAGATCGAAGCTAATCCAGCCAGTAATATTCCATTTCTTAAACCAGGTCCGTATGTGATGCTGCTGGTAAAAGATACTGGCATGGGAATGACGACAGAAGTGCTAGCGCGCGCTTTTGAACCATTTTTTACCACTAAAACTGTTGGGAAAGGGTCAGGACTCGGCCTTTCAACGGCTTATGGGATCATCAAGCAAAGTGGTGGATATATTGATCTACAAAGTCAGCCGGAAGATGGGACAATGATTACGATCTATTTTCCACGTCTCAAGGTTGAATTGATAGAAGAGAAAAATCATGAAGAAGAAGTTCAGGAGCTTCCTCAGGGGTCAGAAACCATTTTAGTGGTTGAGGATGAGGAAAGTGTAAGGAATATGGTGCGAGAACTCTTAACGGGACTAGGCTATCAAGTGCTCGAAGCCTGTGATGGACAAGAAGCCCTCGAATTATGCAAGCAGACATCAGATCCCATTCACTTGATTTTTACGGACGTGGTCATGCCTCGGATAAATGGGATTCAACTAGCAAAGCAATTACAGCTTATCCGGCCGGAGATTAAAATTCTTTTCGCATCAGGATATGCGGATCAAGCGAATCTCGAATTTGGTTTATTAGATCCTGAGGTGAATTTTCTTGCCAAGCCGTACGAATTTTCTACGCTAGCCAAGAAAGTTCGTTGCATGCTTGATGCTACCTTTTTGAATAGAAGGTAATCCTCCAGTTTTGCTATAACCATTACGCACATTTTTCCCATTCTCTGATAATCATTCAAGATCATCCTTGTCCTTGTTCTCGTACTCATAACTCGTCCTTGCTCAGATCATCGAGGACAAAGACGAGAACGAAAGTAAAAAAGATTCACCGCAAAGACTCCGAGGGGATAGAGATAGTGGATTTTTCGCGACAATATTTTTCAAGCTCCGGTTCGACATATTCGATTGAAAGATCCGCCAAGCTTCGGCGCCATCACTGGCTGTTACAATCTTGTAACCCCGTGTCTCAAGCGAAGCCCTCAACATTTCTTGAGAACCATCATCATCCTCTACAAGTAAGATTTTCATTGCTTTAAAAATGAGA
>CAYVFJ010000099.1:0-5904 GCA_964450905.1 uncultured Verrucomicrobiota bacterium | reverse complement strand
GTATCGCCGAATGATTCAAATTTCCAGATGGCTCGGGGTGGATTCGATCGCGGTGATCCCGGGCGCTGTTCAGATTCCGTGGGATAAAAAATCCAAGCCTATCCGTTATGATCTGGCTTATGAACGGGCGGCCGAGTTTATTGAGAAATTACTGCCATTTGCTGAGAAATATCAAATTCGTATTTGTGTTGAAAATGTATGGAACTATTTTTTGATGTCACCCCTTGAATTGAAAGATTTTGTGGATTCTTTCGATCATCCAAGTGTGAGGATCTATTTTAACGTTGGAAATATCTTGCGCTTTGGGTCGCCTCAACATTGGCTGGAAATCTTAGGCAATAAAGTTCACCGGATTCACATCAAAGATTATAAATTATCAGGCAATTGGTTGGAAGGTTTTTGTCCGCTTCTTCAAGGAGATGTTCCTTTTAAAGAAATCATGAAAACCCTTAAAAAAATGGGTTATGATCGTAGTCTCACAGCAGAAGTGGGAGGGCCAGCCACCGAAGCAACTCTTAAACATACCTCCAAAGCTCTCGATAAAATCCTGAAAATGTAAGAGAAATTATTTTCCCGCGCATGCAGCGTCAAATTCATCTTTAAATTTGGCGACAAAACTTTGAACAGGCCAAGCCGTTGCTTCGCCCATCGCGCAAATAGTGCGTCCCGCAATGTGATCCGCAATGTTTCCCAAAAGATCCACATCCGATGGGCGTCCCGCTCCTTGAACGATTCGAGAAGTCACTTTTTGAAGCCAGAGAGATCCTTCTCGACAGGGAGTGCATTGACCGCAACTTTCATGGGCATAAAAAGCATTGATATTATTTAGGGCCTTTACCATATCGGTGGTTTCATCCATGACAATCATTGCTCCCGATCCACTCATGGTGCCGGCTGCGGCTAAACTATCGAAGTCATAGGGAATATCTAAAATACCAAGTTCCTTTTCTGTCATCGATCCATCCAGTTGTTTCTGTTTAAGCTTGATTTTTTCGCCCATTTTTAAAACTTTAGACGAACTGCCTCCGGGAATAATCGCTTTGATTTTTTTTTCTCCTCTCACACCACCGCAAAGATCCTGGATGATCTGACCTAATGTCCACGCGCCATTTTCGATTTCGTAGTAACCAGGTTTGTTGACATGTCCCGAGACACAAACGATTCGAGTTCCTGTGTTATTTGGTCTGCCAATTTTTGCGTATTCCGCGCCGCCCATCTGAATAATAGGAACCACATTGCAGAGAGTTTCCACATTGTTGACAATGGTAGGACATTGATAAAGTCCCAATACCGCAGGAAAATAGGGAGGTTTAATTCGTGGATAAGCGCGTTTGCCTTCTAGAGATTCAATCAGCCCTGTTTCTTCACCACAAATATAAGCGCCTGCCCCTCGATGAATAAAAATTTCGAGAGAAAAATCGGTGCCAAGAATATTTTTTCCGAGGAAATGATGTCGACGTGCTTCTTCCAGAGCTTTCTGAAGGAGTTGAGCGCCCTGCGGAAATTCTCCACGAATATAGATGTAAGCAAGTTGAGTTCTCACTGCGTAACAAGAAATAATCATCCCTTCGAGAAGTTGATGAGGATCTTTGTGAATGATCTGGCGATCTTTGAAGGTGCCAGGCTCCGATTCGTCGGCGTTGCAGATCAAATAAATAGGCTTCTTTTCGTCAGGCCGAATAAATCCCCATTTGATGCCACACGAAAATCCAGCTCCGCCTCGTCCTCGAAGTTGAGAAGTTTTGACTTCGTTGACAATTTCCTCTGGCTTCATTCCTAGAGCTTTTTTAAGGGAAGCATATCCTCCATGTTTTAGATAACAATCAAGATCAGGGGTATAACCAGGTTGATCCAGATGGGCTAAGAGGATTCGTCGTTCTTTGGCAATGGTTTCAGGCATAAGGAGATTCAGTTAAAAGCTATCATCACTCAAGGGTAACAGGAAAGTTAATAATTTCTAATTTCTCACTTCTCATTTCTAACCGTGTTTTGTAGGATCAAATTTATGTTCACAGGCACTTATACAGCGCTAGCCACCCCGTTTCACAACAATCGCGTCGATGAAGACGCGTTAAAAAAACTGGTTTCCTGGCAAATCAAAGAAGGGGTGGATGGTTTGGTTCCCGTGGGAACCACCGGAGAATCTCCCACCCTTAGTATGACGGAACATATTCGAGTGATTGAAATCGTTGTTCGGGCAGCATCTGGAAAAGTGAAAGTGATTGCCGGCACGGGAGCTAATTCAACATCTGAAGCCATTGAATTAACCCAAGTAGCCGAAGAAGTCGGCGCCGACGCCTCTTTACAAGTGGCGCCCTATTACAATAAACCTACCCAGGAAGGTTTATATCAACACTTTAAGGCCATAGCTAAAGCCACAAAACTTCCTATCATTCTCTACAGCATTCCCAGTCGTTGCGGTGTCGAGATCGGTGTCGATACATGCGCGCGTTTGGCAAAGGACTGTTCGAATATCGTTGGAATCAAAGAAGCCGGAGGCAACCCGGATCGTGTCAGTCAGCTTCGGGCGCTTCTCCCATCAAAATTTAAAATCCTTTCCGGCGACGATTCGTTGACACTCCCCTTTATGGTGGTCGGCGCGGAGGGAGTGATTAGTGTCGCTTCCAATGTTGTTCCAAGAGATGTTTCTCGTATGGTTCGATTCTTTTTGCGTGGCAAATGGAAAGAGGCCAAAAAATTGCACGAAAAACTTTACCCGCTCTTTAAAGATCTCTTCATCGAGACGAATCCTATTCCTGTCAAAGCTGCTCTCGCCATGATGGGACGTATTCGTGAAGAATATCGTTTGCCACTATGCAAAATGTCTTCTCAAAACCGTCAGAAGCTCAAACAAACTTTAAAGCCTTGGCTTTAGGAAAATGGATGAATTAACTTCTACCGTCATTAAGTTAATGGCAGTGTTGGTTCTTGTTTTGCTCAACGGATTTTTTGTTGCTGCGGAGTTTGCGCTGGTTAAAGCTCGTCAAGCGCGTCTGATAAAAATGGCTCAGGACGGACGTTTTGGCGCGCGGGTAGGTCTCCATTTGCTTGGGAATATCAATTCTTATCTTTCGGCTGCGCAGTTGGGGATTACCATGGCAAGTTTAGGATTAGGATGGATTGGCGAGCCAGCGATTGCGCATTTATTAAAACCGCTGATCGCAAAAGCCAATTTGGGTGAGGTCTTTTTGCATACAGCTTCCCTTACGCTAGGTTTTTTGATCATTACTTTCTTACATATTGTGGTGGGCGAACAAGCGCCTAAAGTGCTTGCGATTCAGAAAGCGGAAACAACCACTCTTTGGATTGCATGGCCATTACGTTTTTTTCATATGTTGATTTATCCTGGAATCTGGGTGCTGAATACCTCGTCGCTTGGATTATTGAAATTCCTTGGATTACGGACGGTCGATGAGCATGATGCCGCGCATACCGCAGAAGAGTTGCGCGCTCTTTTTCAGCAATCCAGCAAGACAAGACAATTAACTTCTGTGGCGGGATCACTTCTTTTGAACGCGCTTGATTTAAGACGGCGTAAGGCAAGACAAGTGATGCTGCACCGCACGAAGATTTGTTATCTTTCGACAAAAAAGACGATCGAAGAAAACTTAAAGCTGGCGCGTGAATCTGGTCACAGTCGTTTTCCCTTGTGTGATGGTCCTATCGATCAGGTGGTGGGAATGGTGCATCTCAAAGATTTAATGTGGCTTGTTTATGATCAAAAGGAAAAGGCAAATATTACGACCATTAAGCGCGATGTTCTTTTTATTCCGGAAACCATGCCGCTCGAACGGCTTCTCAACACTTTTTTGACTAAGCGAATTCATATGGCGATTTTAGTGGATGAATATGGAACGATTGTCGGCATGGTGACTTTGGAAAATATTCTGGAGGAAATTGTGGGAGATATTCAGGATGAATTTGATCAGGAAGCTCTCATGTTCCAAAAAATATCGGATTCAGAATATCGTCTTCACGGAGAATTGCCTCTTCATGACTTGGAAGAATTGCTGGAAATTCATCTGGTGGCTGAAGATGTCACCACCATCAGCGGATATTTAGTAAAAGAATTTGGGCACTTTCCGCAAAATGGAGAATCTCTTCATCAGACAGGCTTTGAATTCACTGTTTTGCGCACCGCAGGTCATCAAATTATTCAAATCGGCGCTCGACGGACGGAGTTTGCAAAAAACCTACAGGAAGATCATGAAATCCCGGCATAAATCTACCGTGAAGTCTTACGGTTTTAGATTTTTTTTTTGCTGAAAGCTTGTGGCTTAAAATAAATGCGAAGAAAGATAATATAATTTACCTTGCTCTAAATGCAGAGATTGTGGCATCAGGTCGATCTGAAGTTTAGGCACCGAACTTTTTACAAAAAGCCCTAAAAGACTACCCAAATCAAAAGGCACTTCATAATCAATCACTCTGGCATTTTGAATGCCTGCCAATCTTTTAGCTTTATCAATCGCATCCTGAAACGAACCTACTTGATCAACCAATTTGGCCGCGATCGCCTGTTTTCCAGAAAGAATTCTTCCATCCGCAAGTCCTTCGCGTAATGCCTGAGGATCCAATTTTCGTTCTTTGGCCACAATTTCCAGGAATTGATCGTAGGTCTCCATCACAAGATTTTGTACGAGGTCCATTTCCTCCGGAGATGGGTCACGACTTCCGTTTAAAATATCCTTAAATTTACCGCTCTTGAACACAAAAGATCTAAGACCCACTTTCCCAAAAAGATCTTTATAATTGAGAGTTTGCATAATGACACCAATCGAACCCGTCAAAGTAAGATTATCCGCGATAATCCAATCGGCGCCCATGGCCGCGTAATAACCTCCGCTCGCAGCAAGAGATCCCATGCTACAAATGACGGGCTTTTTTGTTTTACCATCACGCACCGCGCGCACTGCGCGATAAATCTCATCAGAAGCAAGCACTTCTCCCCCAGGCGAATCAATTTTTAAAATCACAGCCTTCACTGCCTCATCTTCAGTTGCCACACGAAGTTGCTCCTTAATATCGCCCACCATCCCGTCATGATTCATATGTCCCTCGCCTTGGGAAGTAATGATTCCATCCAGACGAATCACAGCCACTTTATCTTCCGAATCTGTTCCTCCAGAAATCAGATGTTCCACAAAAACAGTTTTTTGACCTCTTTCATGAGGACGACTTCGTATTTTCAATACAACAGAAAAGGTCACATTGACCAACACGCTCAATATCAGAAAAGACCATAACCATCGACGGCGGCGCCGATGACGTTTGAGTTCTTCCTGTGTATGAAAGAACCTTTCTTCTAAAGAGAGAGGAATTTGAGGCAAGCTCACACCCCCAACCTAAAGGGCATCTGAATCGACTGCAACCAAAATTATAAAAATAATTATAAAAATAAGCTGTGAAACTTTTTTGATAAATTTGTGTGTTTTAATGTTGACACAATTGTGGTTTTTATAGCATTGTCCACTTTCCATCAAAAATTGGTGGAGTTTTATTAAGCTAAAAGAAAAATATATTTTATGAAAAAATCAGTATTTCAAATGGGAGTTTTTGGAACGATCATGTGTCTCACAGCTTTTGTTCTATGGCAACTTCTTCCGGACGCGCCAGAATCGGTTTCAAAACATTTATCAAAGAATCATTCTCATCGTCCATCCGCGGCTCTTCCCACCGGGAATGTTCAGGCTCAAGCGGTTTCTCAAAATGCGATCGATAAAAAAACGGAATTTGATCCTCATGGGACCACGAACGTATCTTCCCAAAAACGGCCGGACCTTGAAAAAACGAAAGATCATTTTCCAGGGGCACAGGTGATGGCATCTCAAGAATCAGAAGTGGATATGCAAGGAAAATTTGAACGAATCAAGGTGATTAAAGCTGATTTTAAATATCCTTATT
>CAYVFJ010000098.1:0-2657 GCA_964450905.1 uncultured Verrucomicrobiota bacterium | reverse complement strand
GAAAGTAACTCGGCCGAAAGGCAATGGGAAGTGGAACACCAAGCTCAGAAAAGGCTCGCCCAGATGCTGGGTTTGTCCGCTCTTGGTGAGAAGACGATTGTCCTCCCAAATAAAAACTTAAAATATCTTTTTGCTAAATTTACTCCGTTCTTGCCAGCGTTACCCGTGAACGGTTACATAAATTCTAATCCACTTGAACTCTAGCAAATCCGTCTGGTTTGTCAACGAATGGAAAGATCCGGAGCAGGGCAAAGGCATTAAAATACTCAGAAGGTAAGATGAATTTTAGTCTTTTCCTTTTAAACGATACGAAAGTCGGAGCGTTCGTTCAAGGATGGGTAGAGCAAGAATATCTTTATCGCGATTGGAAGCGCGTTTGCTTGCTATGATTCGTTCCAGAGGCAAAATCCGAATCATCTGACCTTCAATTCGTCCTATGGAAGATTTACGATGTTCAATGGCGGCCATCATACCGATTAAGATACAATCGATTTTTTCTTCGCAGAGCGC
Organism: uncultured Verrucomicrobiota bacterium; assembly: GCA_964450905.1. GTDB lineage: Bacteria > Verrucomicrobiota > Verrucomicrobiia > JABWAM01 > JABWAM01 > CAYVFJ01. The sequence goes on along the minus strand of CAYVFJ010000098.1, from coordinate 2,147 downwards.
CTTAAGGAAAGCACCGAGCGAGCTGTCTGAAGACTTATTCGACATCGTTCTTGTGGAGTTTTAGAAAAAAAATGGCATGCTGCCACAGCTCGTGCTCATCCAAACCTCGCGCTCCTCGGAGTTTAAGATAAATTCGAGTAGCTAAATCCGGCCGCTTACGCCTCTGATAACTTCCTCTCATTACTGGAAGCTAATCAAACAATACACCTAAAGCAAGAGCCGTCTTATGCCTCATTTTTTTCCTTAGCCATGAACACTTCGAGGTATCTTCTCAACCATTTCGAGAGAAACAATATCTTCTGCGGTTGAAGCTCCCAGTTCTTTGAATTTTCTGGCTGAAACCAATACACGACCCTCAAAGGAAGCAACGGCTTTGTTATATGCTTCAAGCGTGCGATCTAATCCCTTTTTCAAATCGTCAAAATGTCCTGTCATGATAAAAAGACGATCGTAAAGTTCTTTTCCAAGTTTGCTGATCACTTCCGCATTTTCTGTCAGCTTTTCCTGTTGCCATCCGTAGGCAACCGCGCGCAGCAAAGCAATCAATGTGGTGGGAGTGGCAAGGATCACACGCTGGTCCACTCCAAATTCAATCAGACTCGGATCTTGTTCTAATGCAGCGCTAAAAAACGTTTCGCCTGGTAAAAAAAGCACCACAAACTCAGGAGTAGATTGAAATTGTTGCCAATAAGCTTTTTCACTTAATTTTGTCAGGTGGATGCGAATCTGGCGCGCATGATCTTTAAGTTTTTCCAACCGCACCACTTCATCTTTAGTTTCAAGAGCATCCAGATAAGATTGAAGAGGTGCTTTGGAATCGACCACCACATTTTTGTGATTAGGCAATTTGATGATCATATCAGGCCTCAACCGACCATTTTCAGTTCCTACAGATTCCTGCTCCGTAAAATCGCAGTAAGCCACCATCCCTGCCATTTCAACGACCTTGCGCAATTGAATCTCACCCCATCGTCCACGCACCGCGGGCGCGCGCAATGCCTTTACTAAATTAGCGGTTTCACTCTGAAGTTTTTGCTGGGTTTCCGAGAGCGATTTAATCTGTTCTGTAAGCGTAGAATAAGCGCCTGTTCGTGTTTTCTCGATCTCTTGAATTTTTACATCCACCTTTTCCAGAGATTCTTTAAGAGGTTTAACCAGTTCACCAATGGCCTGCTGACGTTTTTCCAGATCGCCCTTAGCTTGCTCTTGATAATTTGAAAGCGAAGTTTTTGCCAGTTCAAGAAAAGATTGATTATTGCTTTTGAGCGCCTCGGCAGACAACGCCTTAAATGCGTCCGATAATTTTTGACGCGCATCATTCAATATTTCCAATTTTTCGTCCGCTGCTTTACGTTCTTTTTCCAAGGTAGTTTCGAGCTGAACGATTCTGGAATGCAACGTTATATGGTCGCTCTGTAATTTGCCGACTTCTTCCACTTTCATCCGCAAAAATGATTTGATTTCATCGATCTGCAAGTTTTTAGATTGAAGCTGAGAAGCAAGCACCGCTCTTTCAGATTCGGACTCTAGCTTAGCTTTGTCATAAGCCGTTTTTATTTTTGATCGAGCAACAAACCAAAACACGATAGCTCCAAAAATAAGTCCAAAAATAAACGGAGCCAATATATTCATACCGGATCAGAGTAGCGGATCTCATCGTCTTAGCCAGACCTATTTATCGCTGTAACCCAGAAAACAAAATCAACAAACGGAACTCTGACACGAAGTCTATGCGGAAATAGAAGTTCATCCCAAGAGAAAAGACCTTTGAAGTTGTAGATGGATATAGAGCCTGTCATAAATGCAAGTTCCCACATGAGATCTAAAACTCGATTGTTCTTATGGATAGATGTTTTCATTCTCTATGCCATAACCTTTATTCAAGCGGAGGATCATTCTCTTTTATCGCGCGACACGAATGTTATCATCATGGTCGGAATTCCCGGTGATCTTGAACGAGAGACAATCTATGCCGATCAACTTAAAAGGCTCATTGATGTTTTTGAGGAGATGGAAAACCCTCCGAAAAATATCTGGATTCTGGTGGAAAACCCAGAAAACGTGCCATCTTCCAAAAAACTTTCTTTGAACGTCGGCATTGCCAATCGCAACGAATTTTTGGCATTAGGAAAAAAGATCTCTTCACA
>CAYVFJ010000097.1:0-7272 GCA_964450905.1 uncultured Verrucomicrobiota bacterium | reverse complement strand
CAGCGCTCCCCACCGTTCCAAATCCCGCCATTCCTATACGAACAACTTTCATAAATGATTGATTCACAAAAGTTCAATATGCCTCAACCATCAATCACAAAGCAAGCATGAGCATTTTGATCCTTACTCATTTTAAAGACTCGTTTTTTAGATGATAAAAAACACTCACCACCGTATCGCCAAAATGAAACTGCCGTAAAAGCTGAAAATATGGTGTATCGATTTTTCGATCTTTTTTGTAATGTTCAATGAGAAGAACTCCATCGGATGCAAGCAACTTCGGAAGAAAGGGGGAGTGGAGTAAGAACGAGACCCACAAAAATGGTTTTTTAAAAGATAACCGATTTCCCTTATCATAAGGTGGATCTGCAAAAATAAGATTAAAAACTTTTTTTTCCTCTTGAAGCCAAAGGACCGCTTTTTGTACATCGACCTGAATGAGTTTTGCTCGATGTTCAAGATGTGTTTTGCGAAGATTTTCTTGAATTAAAGAGATCGTCTGTCGATCTTTTTCGACAAGAACAGCCTCCGCAGCTCCACGGCTAAGTGCTTCGATTGAAAAAGCGCCTGTCCCCGCAAAAAGCTCCAGAACTCTTGCTCCAGGAATACGTTCTGCAAAACTAGAAAAGAGAGCCTCCTTTACCCTTGAAGGCGTCGGACGTAACTTCATATGTTTGGGTGACTTTAACCCATGCCCTTTTGCTGAACCAGTAATCACACGCATAAATGAAACAAGTTGGAAATTAAAAACAGAAAATTAACCTTTCAGCGGGATAATTATTCCATTTCTAACTTTTAGTTTTTAGCCGGTTGCTTCTCAGGAATCGACTGAAAGATTTTATTAAAGATAGATCCGCCCACTGCTTGGATTGCCATTTCTTGGAATCTCCCACGTAAATCATCTTGAGGATCCTTCCAGCTTCCCCAGCTCCGAAAAGGAACTTCCACATATCCATCCTTACGATTTTGAGATCCACGAAGCGAATTCTCTGGAAGTTGACGAGCTAACTTTTCATGAAGAACAAGTTTCATTTGAAATTCTTGGGTTTGCTTCGGAAAATCGATCCAACCGTCGCCCGTCAATTGGATCTCATTCGACGCGGCATTAAAACGCATCATGTTAAGTCTGCCTGAAGAAAAACTAAAATCGAGTTCACATTTCTTCAGAGATAAATCACTAAAACCAGGTTGATTCAGGTAACCTCCTAACATGTTTAGCCCCATAAAATTCGTAATCCTTCCTTCTTCCAGTCGTGCCTGCCCTTGTCCTTGAATCACCCAGGAATTGGCCCAGACACCTTGAAAACGACTTTGAACCTGCAAACGACCCCTCACCTCTTCATGAGATAACTTCAATGTTCGCATCAAATCCCACGTATCCAGATCTCGAATCGTCAACTGCCATTCCAATGGTATTTCGGTTTTGGTTCGATCTGCTGTAAAATTTCCTTCAAGAAAGCCGCCCAATACCTGAGCTGTTAATTTAGGAATTGTAAACAGATCTGTGCGCCAAAGAAAACTTGTCTTCGCGCCATGGATTTTAATCTTTTGCGGCGAATCGATGGTTCGACATTGAATATTTCCCATCGCATTAGATTCCGGTTCTGTAGAAAGGGCCGCTTGAATTTGTATTCCTTTCAAATCCCATGCATCACCATTCGGCAAAATGAGCATCAGAGAACCATCATGAATCGCAAAATTTCGTAAACTCAGAGAAGGCGGCGACGGCCATAAAGATTCTGCTTTTGATGAAGAAACAGGTTCGGAAGGTTGTTTTTCATGATCAAATTCATGAATAGAACTCGGTGATGGGGTTCTTTTCTCCACACTCAATGAATCTCTATTTAAGTCCAATTTCATTTCCGGCGTGCTCAGCTTTAATTCTTCCAACACAATTTTTTGATGAAACAACGCTTCATAAAGATCGTAACGCAATCGGAGTCGTTCTGCATTCAGGAAACCGTGAGACCCCAGAATGCCCCCCGTCGCATGAATTCCAATTAAATCGGCGCCTCTCCAGAAACGGATCTTCATCTTTTCCAAATGAATTTCACACTGAAATTGCGATGACATTTCAGCAATGACCTGCTCTTGAAAGCCTTCGGAATTTAAATAGTTTTGTGCCACAACAAAAAGTCCTGCCAAAAAAAAGACGAAGACTGCCAGAATACAAATAAAAATGATCCACCGTTTTTTCACCCTTTACTCCGTAGGCTGTGAAGAGGAGAATCTCAAGCCAAAGCCGCGTTTTTCACAAAAAATTATTTACCTCCCAAGCATTGAATATGCCAGCGAACGGTTACACATTCACTATCTTTCCATCGCGAATTTCAATTTTACGGTTGGTTTGAGCCGCAATCTTTAGATCGTGAGTGACAATGACAATGGTGCGGGCTTTCAGACTTAAATCACGAAAGAGCTGTAAAATCGTTTCTCCTGTGTGACTATCCAAATTGCCTGTGGGTTCATCTGCAAAAATAATTTTTGGATGATTGACCAAAGCGCGAGCAATGGCCACTCTCTGGTTTTGTCCTCCCGAAAGCTGTGAAGGACGATGTTTGACACGATGCTGTAAGTCGACTTGTTTGAGCGCGTCCAAGGCTCTTTCTCTGCGTTCTTTGGTTCGAACTCCCGAATAAATCATCGGTAACTCCACGTTTTGCAATACATTCAAACGGGGTAAAAGATTGAAAGATTGAAAGACAAACCCAATTTTTTGATTTCGAATTTTGGCAAGTTGATTGGATTTTGCATGGCTCACATCCATCCCATCAAGCTTGATGGTTCCTTCCGTAGGTGTATCCAAACAACCCAACAACTGCATTAAGGTCGATTTGCCACTTCCCGAGGGGCCCATAATCGCAACAAACTCTCCTAGTTCAATCGTCAGATCAATTCCATCCAGGGCACGCACTTCCTCACCGGCTACCCGATATATTTTTCGCACCCCTTTTAATTCAACAAGGCTACCCATTGACTCCAATCTTTTCATCTAATTTTTTGGGGCGCGTCAGCGAAACGATATCTCCCGCTTTAAGGCCAGATTTTATCTCTGCCCATGAAGAAGTCACCACCCCCACTTCGATCTCCCGAGTTTCGAGTTCTTTATCTTTTTTCAAATAAACCACTTTTTTGCTGCCATTATAAAACACAGCTTCGATCGGGATCGAAAGAGCATTTTCCGCGTGAACAATCGGAAGACTCACATTCGCCGACATACCTGGACGGATTCTTGGATCAGGATTTTGAACAAGAACATCGACTGTAAATCCTTTAATGTTATTTTTGATGGTAGCTACATGAGCAATAAAGCAGACTTCCCCAGATAATTGAATATCTTCAAGCGCGTCCACTGTAATCTTTGCAGTCTGACTTTCTTTCATTCGCGCGACATCCACCTGATTGATATGCGTGGAAATCTTCATCGCGCTCAGATTTGCAACTTTCATGAGCACCGTTCCTTGAGCCGCGGTCGGCCCTCCGATTGCCACCTGACCTTCCACAATAGGTAAAGAGATAATGATCCCGTCAATGGGCGAAAGAATTCGAGTTTTCTTTAATTTATCCTCAGACGCTTGTAATCTTTTCACTGCTTTTTCTAGATTATTTTTAGAGATTTCAGCGTCTAAACGTTTATTATCGGCTTCTTCTTTGGAGATAAGATCCGCGTCTGCCAACTGTTTCGCCCGTGTTGCGGCAAGAGTCGCTTTTTATAATTTAAGATTATAAACAAAAATATAAGTTTGATCCGAAGCTTTTTCGGTAAGAAAATCTGTGTCATCCAATTCCGCAACCAGATCGCCTCGTTTAACACTTTGTCCCGCTCGAATAGAAATGGCCTTGATTCTACCACTAATTTCGGCCTTGACCTCCACTTCAACTGACGGAGTTAAATCTCCGATCGTTTCTACGTTATACTCCAAGCTCCGCTTTTCCACGACCGCCGTTCCTTCGCTGTTTTTTCCTTGGGTTATTCCATTCTCTTTTTTCTTTGAGCATGATGTTACAAAAAAAGAAACTCCTAGAGAAAAAATAACAACTAAAGCCCCCCTTTTACCACGGATCAATTTCATCTTTTTCAATCCTAACCTAAAAAAAGACGATTGACAATGGGGAAAGCTTTAAATTTTGAGTCCAAGAAACTCGAGAATGTCTTCTTCATTCTGCAACTAAAAACTAAGAATTAAAAACTAAAAATTATCTTCAGTGTGTCATCACATAAGTAAGAACATTGGCGCTTAATTTGAGCGATTTTTCGTGGGTTGTCGTGTTTTGTAATCCAATCAAAGAAACGGTGCCACATCGATTGGTCGCCGCATCACTATAAAAAGCGACCATCCTGTCTTTATCATAAAATCCATTCAGAAAAATTCGGCATCCTACTTTTCCGTCATCAGGCCCCCCGAGCGGGACAATATCATCCTTTTCCGGATCATATTTTGAAGGATCCATTTGGAGCGGTTTATTTCTTGGAAGTTCGTAAGGATACTTATAAATTTCGTGGCTCTTGGGAATCAGCTCCAGTTTTCCATGAGGAAAAAAAGATTCCAAGAGGCTTTTCATTTTTTTAGAAAAAAGACCGTATTTTTGGACAAGAACAGGATGCGCATAAAAATCATCGATATAAACAAAACCGCCTCTTTCCCAATAGGTTTTAAGATTTTGTTTTTCTTCGTCCGACAAATTAAAATCGTAATGACCAGCAATATAAATCATCGGATAATCAAAAATTCGAGGATCAGAGAGTTTAAGAATATCCGGTTGTTCTTTGGTCGAAAGAATATTTTGCGCGTTCAGCCATTTTAAAAAATTAGGAATATAAGCATGAACCAAACGCAGCATTTCAACTCTCCCATATTCCCACGACCCGCCATCGTACTCAATCACCGCAAATTGAAATTGCGTTTTATTGGAAGATTTCTCCGAATTTTCCAACACAGCATCAACGGGTGTGAGACTAACAAAAATGATAAAAATAGATATCCAACAATTGATTATGTTCATAAAATCTAACTGAGGTTTAGACAGGATGAACAGGATTAACAAGATTTTTTAATCCTCCTGAAGGAAGCTATTTTCTTCTCACTTGTAATCGAGCTGGATACAGACTACAGCACTCAAATGCGCTGGTTCCATTTACTCTTCATCCTCGAATGTTCATTGATTTCCTCTCTCCATGCTGCCACTCACACCCTGATGGTTGTCGGTTTGGCCGGAGAAGAAGTTCAACGAAAAAAATATGACGCGGAAGCTAATGCTTGGGAAAAGATCCTCAACTCTCATTCTATTGAAGCGAAAAACATTCGGATCATCCGCACTCCTGAAAAAACATCTTCAAATAAAGAAACCACGCGCGACACGGTAATTTCTCATCTCAAAAAATGGGCCGATACTCTTCAAGAAACAGAGGATGCTCTTTTGATTCTCATTGGTTATGGCGTCACTCAAAAGGATCATTATCAATTTCAAATCCGTGGCCCACGATTGATGGATGACGATTTTTCAAAATCTCTTCAGAATCTCAAAGCACGTTCCTTGACAGTTTTCATTACAGGTCCCGGTGGAATCGGGCTTGCTCGTTCATTAGCAGCTTCTCGACGGATCATCATCAACGCGACCAGCGATGAAAATGAAATTAACGACACACAATTTAATTCTCTCTGGCTTCAAGTGATATCTCAAAACCCAAAAGCCACCATGCTGGAATGGCTCACCCAAACTGAAGAAAAAATTTCGGATTTTTATAAACAAGAAAAGCTTGCTCGAACCGAACATGCCCAACTGTGGTTGGAACAAAATCCGCCTCTCGAAGCGCCTTTCGACTTAAAAATAGATCCATCCCAATTGGAAAAGTGGACTCTTATAAATCCTTTACTTTCAACTTCACAGTTATTTGCTGAAAACATCAAACCATCCCCTCCTTCCCCGTCTAGTCAGACACAAAAAAAAGAGCCTCCACAACCCTCAAATCCACCGCCAGATACAAATTCTGATAAAAATACCTACATTCGCGCGCGTGAATCGACCAAAGCAGAAATTTCTCTTTTAACGAGCGCTCCTAAACGTTCGGAATATCCAAATGAGGCAGGTGTGATTTTATCAAAATCAATTCATCTGGAAGTATCGCCTGATTACAGTTCCAAAAAAATGTATCGATACCAAATTCTTGTCTATCATCCTAGATTGCGCGCTTTATTGGATCGTATGATTGAGCCCGCATCCGGGGGACATGCCAAGGTTCTGCAACTTAAAACCATTTTACCTTCCGGAAAAACACTGGAAGTTCAAGTGGACAAAATCCGCTCCAAAACACCTATCCACGCGGATTCTCAAAGCATTCCTGAAGTGATTCCCATTTTTGCCCCAGGGATTGTTCCAGGTTGCGTGGTAGAATATGCTTTCGAAATGGATCATTCGCGTCCTACTTTTTCAGCTTATTATCATGAAGAAGGTCTTCTCGAACCGGCACCCACAAAAATTCTTACCCTTGCCTTGTCCTACGATAAAAAGACTCCACTTAAAACAAAGATCTATGATTTGCCCGAACAAACGCCGAAACAGGAAACGTCCGATTACAGTCAAACTCAAACCTGGATTTGGCAGCATCTACCTTCTCAATCGATGGAGCCACATCTTCCTTCCCTCAGCCAAAAAGAACCTAAGATGGCCATCAGCAGTTATTCAGATTGGAAAGAGTTTATCGATTGGTTCCAACGGTTAACTCGTGGAATGGATATCTCCAACGATATTCTTCATGAAACCGCTCTTTCATTAACCAAAGATTTAAAAAGTGACGAAGAAAAAATCCAAGCGTTCTATGATTATGTATCTTCTCTGAGATATGTAGGCATTGAAGTTGGAGCCAGCGCGTTCCGTCCACGTTCCGCAGCAACGACTCTTCTACAGCAATATGGCGACTGTAAAGATAAAGCGATCTTGCTCATCGTTCTTTTACGTGAAGTGGGCATCCCTGCTCACTTTGCTTTGTTAAGTCGTGCGCAACCATTTGATGAACTTTTTCCGGGTTTTCGATTCAATCATGTCCTGGTTGCTGTGCCGAGGGCAAACGGTTTTCTTTGGTTAGACACCACCGATGAAGCTTGTCCTTACGGAATGGTGCCTCCGGGTGACGCGGGACAACGAGCTTTTCTGATCGGTTCTGACAAACCGACCTTTGAAACCATCGTTCCTTTTAGTTCCGGGTATGATTTTAAAACAACTTTAGATTTAGAGCTAGAGTTACAACAGGACAACTCGATGGCACATGGTAAA
>CAYVFJ010000096.1:0-6049 GCA_964450905.1 uncultured Verrucomicrobiota bacterium | reverse complement strand
TTCATTAAAAATATGACCCCGCCCGGAGGGCGGGATTAGACTTCACAAAACAGAAATTTTAGATTTATTTATGCAAAATGATTCTCAACTATTCCATATAAAACCCGCGGTTCCCCCTCCCCTGGATCCCGATTTCCGTCCCATTTCTTTGGGCAATCGACGATATCTGGAAAAGGTTCGTGGTTCGAAGGACAAGACGCCTCTCACAGTCGCTCTCGAACGGCATGACGGGCGTAGGTCTGTTTTTAAAACAGAAATTTTTGCTCCAGGTTCCTGTCATGATCCGAATACCCACGTTTATGTGGAGCGATGGATCAAATTTTTATTGTGGCAAAAAGGAGGATGGAAGTTAATTTTCGGTGGTCCTCCAGAAATCGGAGAACGAATTCGTCAAATCTATTCTCATCAAGGAACCCGAGTGTTTGATGTGAAAATGATGGAAAGAGTTTATGAAAAATCTTTTGTGATTGAAATAGCGGATGCTTCGGAAATTCCTCAAGAAAATGAATCTTCGGAAGCGTTGGGTGGTTATTTTGAGGGCTGCAGAATTGGTTTTGATCTTGGCGCAAGTGATTACAAGATCGCTGCGGTCATTAACGGGGAAACCGTTTTTACCAGAGAATTGCCTTGGGATCCTCAGGCGGAATCTAACCCTAATTTTCATTATCAAAAAATCAATGAAGGTCTAAGGCTGGCCGCACAACATTTACCGCGAGTCGACGCGATTGGCGGTAGTTCGGCAGGAATTTATATTGGGAATAAGATCATGCATGCATCCTTGTTTCGCGCGGTTCCTCAAGATCTTTTCGATCTCAAAATCAAGCCGATGTTTCTTTATTTAGAGAGAGAATGGGGAGTGCCACTGAAAGTCGCCAACGATGGAGACGTCACAGCTTTGGCCGGAGCCATCTCTTTTCAAACGCGTTCTATCCTTGGAATTTCCATGGGATCCAGTGAAGCAGGAGGATATCTGAATGGGGAAGGACATATTACAGGATGGCTTAACGAACTCGCATTCGCGCCTTTGGATTATAATCCAAACGCGGTGATGGACGAATGGTCGAGTGATCGTGGATGCGGAGCTCAGTATTTTTCGCAACAAGCTGTGGTTCGTCTCGCGCCCGCTGCAGGAATTGTTCTCCCAGAAAGATCTCCAGCAGAACAACTCAAATTTGTTCAAGATCTTCATCAATCAGGAGATCCTCGGCACGCAAAAATTTTTGAAACGATCGGTGTTTATCTTGGCTATGCTCTTGCTCAATACGCCGAAATGTATGATTATCATCATGCCTTGATCCTTGGACGCGTCACGTCAGGAAAAGGCGGAGACCTTATTTTACAGAAAGCAAAAGAAGTTTTAAAAACAGAGTTTCCAGAATTGGATCATCGATTGGCGATTCATCTTCCAGATGAAAAAAACAGGCGTATGGGTCAGGCAGTCGCGGCGGCCAGCCTTCCTTCTTTAAAAAATCGAAGAGTTTTGGACCTGAATTCCAGCTCGTCTATCCCCACTACAAGTCCGTCCGCTTCAAGAGGTTTTTATCGATAGCTTTTAAATCGCACAGACCGGAAAGATGAAGAAACAAAAGCTTCTATGGAAGATGTTTCAACCGAAACTTCGTCGATTCCTAAAGAGATAGTGCAACGAATGATGACCGATTTTTACAAACGCACTTACACCAATTTTTTTGAATGAAAAAAATGAAAGGGAGTTTTTTAAGATCATGGTTTCATGCAAATCTTAACTAAAGTATCTTTGAGAATGTTTTGCGGATCATTTCCGCTGGAAACGATGAGTTCATGACATTCGAGAAGTGATTGAAGAGCACTTTGTAGTTCCTGGCCAGTATAATGGGTAGCGCCGCTACATGCTTTCCATATCACAAAAGGATGGCTTGCGAGAGGATTCAATTTTTTGTCCTGCGGTAAATTTTCTGTTACCCATGTTGGAAGCTGATCGATTTGAGATTTGAATGACGGATAATATGGGCTCGGTTGAAGCAGTTTTTTTTCTATGAGAAGATTCAGAAAAAAAAGAAGTCGTATTCGAGAAACAATGGTGGAAAGCAAGCCGATCGGTGATTCACCCATAAACAGGAGTTTCTCGAGGATATCCAAAGTTTTTCCGAGGTGACGTTCTCCCAAGGCATCCGGCAAATCCCATACCACTCCACCTGGTCGCCAACTGCAGATGACACGAATATCTTCTTCACGAATATTTGTTTGATCTCCAACATAAACAGTTAATTTTTCTAATTCAGAACGAATCGTTCGGCAATCACCAGAAGTCATTTCCACTAAAAGCAAGGCGGCATCTTCTTCTATTTTTTTATTGAGAGTAGAAGCTGTCTTCAACACAAAGTTCAAAGCTTGAGTTTGGTTTTCAGCGGCTTTGTACGGATCCATCTTAAAGGAAATGACTTTGCCATTTTTCTGGATCGTCTTAACGATGCTTTTACGTCCATCGATATCTGAGGCAGTGATCACAAGCGAGATGCCGGTGGGTAAACCTTTGACTAAAAGATCGTCAAGGCTTTTGAGAAAATCCACGGTGGCTGACGCGCTTGCGGTAGGGCTGGAGCTTAAAAGATTGGTGTTTCTCCACCAGATGGCTTTTTCTGTGGCAAAAAAAGATTGGCTACAGAGAGATTCAAAGAGCTGCTTAAAAATGGTCGCGGCTTCATTTTGGTTGGCAGCCATGCCATCGATGGTTTCGAGATTGAATTCGGATGGCTGCTTGAAAGTAAAAGAAGAAATGATTTTGCGCGCTTCCTCATGGACCAGGTAATCATCATCCCCATGGATCAAAAAAAGAGGCATTGCTTTGGTTAAAATACCACCTTCAGCCTCCATTTTTGAGGAAGATTTCTTTTTTTGGGATACAGCCATCTTCTAGGGTTGTAGCCATCGCCATTGTTTTGTGCTAGCTCAAAGAAGTTCTTGCTTGGACATCATCATCAAGTTCAGATCTAGTCTGGATTTGACAATAGCTTAATTGTACGACATAGTGTCTAACATGAGAACGGCAACTGTTCGTGAAGTTCAACATGGATTGAGTGCGGTTTTGGAGAGAGTCCAGAGGGGGCAGGAGATTACTATTACAAAATATGGTAGAATTATCGCCAAGATGATACCTGTGAAAATGAAACCAAAAAATTTGGAATGGCCGGATTTCGAAGCGCGTATGAAACGGTTATTTCCCAAGGGACCACCGCGAGGAAAATCGGTTAGCGAAATTATTGATGAATTAAGGGAGGAACAGTTCTGAGTGTCTATTTTGATACCGGTATCATTGCTAAGTGGTACGTGCCGGAGCCTAATTCTGGATTGGCCTTGGCTCTAAGAGAGAAGTTTAAGCCGCCTATCATTTTAACTCATTTACACCGGGTGGAATTAATTTCTGCATGGCAACTCAAGGTTTTCCGGAAAGAGATTTCCCATGAAGCAGTATCTCAAGCTTTGATTGATCTTCAAGAAGATGTGGATAGCGGTCTATGGTTACGACCCCATTATGATCTTGTCGATGTTTATGAGCATGCGGAAAGATTGATTAAAAGATTTTCCTCCGTATTAGGCACTCGTACTCTCGATGTTTTGCACGTTGCCTCTGCCTTGGAGCTTAATCTTATGGAATTTGTCACAAACGATCAACGTCAGGCAAAACTAGCCGAACAGACAGGATTGAAGGTAAGCCGTTTGTAAAGGTCTTCTTTACCTAGATTCAGCAGTTGAACCCACGAAACACGCCAAAATAAAATCTCAATCTTTTTTATTGCAAATTAGAAATTTAATTCTAATACGCAATTTAGCTGATTAATCAGCCGTCGAACAGTTTGCAGTGATACTGAGCACGACCACAAATTGAGCTTTTACTTCAGTAGATATGCGCAGATTTCTTCTTTCTTTCTTAAATTTAAAATATCTTTTGCTAGCTTCAACAAAGAGATTTAATCTAGTGCAGGTGTGACATCAACTTGTCTCTTAATCATCTTTTCTATGCCCATGCTTAGGCTATTTCCAATAACCATTTCCATACGGGAATAAATTGAAGAAAGATTTTCCTTTAATCTCTGATTACTTCTTCTAATTGAAATATCTTGGACATATTTTTAATGGTATCTAAAAACATTGGTTATTGATATTACTAATATATAAAAATGTTAAATTTGTCAATTTTCAATATATAAAACAAGGAAATGAAAAAGAATTCTATTTCTGGTTGCCTTGACATGATCGTTCTTCTTATCAATGATGATCCCAAGAAGAGAAGTCAGAATTCAGTATCCAGAATAAGGAATTAAGAAAAAATGAAAAAAGAAGTTTTTATAAACTCCGCATCTTCTCTTCTGAATCCTGGCTCCTGAGTTCTGAATTCTTTTTTTTTAGACAAGAATGATGTTTTTATAAGGTAGGAGGAACTTCGTTGAGACATTTGCTTTCTATTGAAGAGTTGGCTAAAGATGAAATTGAACATTTCCTTCAATTGGGAATTCGTCTGAAAGCTTTACGAGGGAAACCGCGACATCCAACCCCCCTACGTGGAGAGACGTGGGCGCTTATTTTTGCAAAAAGTTCTACACGAACAAGGGTTTCATTTGAGGTTGGAATTCGTGAGCTAGGCGGACGCGCTCTTTTTCTTGGGATGCACGACATTCAGCTTGGACGTGGCGAAACCATTGAAGATACAGCCCATGTTCTTTCCAGATATTTGCATGGAGTGATCTTTCGTACTTATGCCCAAAGCGAAGTGGAAACCTTTGCTCGCACCGGTTCTATTCCTGTCATCAACGCACTCACAGACGATGAACATCCGTGCCAAATTCTAGCAGACCTCATGACATGGAGTGAATCCCTCCAGAAATCTTCAAAAAAAGGTGTGAAAAACCTTTGCAACTTATTTTATGGAAAGACGGTGGCTTTTTTTGGGGATGCGGCGTGCAATGTGGCGCAGTCATGGATTTTTGCTGCTGCTCAATTAGGATTTCGACTTCATCTTGCAGCTCCGAAAGGTTATCAACCCGCAAAAAAGGTGTTGGCGCGAGCGACAGGCGCTGAGATCATTTGTTTTGAAGATCCACAAGCTGCTGCTCATGATGCAGATTTGCTTTACACGGATACCTGGATTTCGATGGGAAAAGAGGAAGAAAGCGGTCAGCGTCTGGGTGAACTAGCGCCCTATCAGATCAACACCAAGATATGTCGAGCAGCTCGTGCCGATGCTTTGGTGATGCATTGTTTGCCTGCATACAGAGGGAAAGAAATCTCCGCGGAAGTGTTTGAAGCACACGCAAAAACTATCTTTGACGAAGCAGAAAATCGGCTTCATATTCAGAAAGCCATTCTCTCCTATTTACATTCTTGTCGCAAAAAAACGAATTTAGTCTAAGAAAAGAAGCCCCTGTGATATGAGAAACACGGCAGTTTTACTGATTGATTGTCCGGATCGCAAAGGAATTGTTGCGGCGGCGGCCAATTTTCTTCATGCGCAAAATGCCAACATTCTCCATGCCGATCAGCATCAAGATGGGGAATTAGGATTGTTTTTGATGCGCGTGGAATGGGATCTCACCGATTTTGGATTGGATCCAAAAGATTTTAAAAAAGCGTTCGCGCCCATCGCAAAAAAGTTTCAAATGCGATGGCGATTGGAGCTTTCATCGGTACAACCTAAAGTAGCGATCTTTGTTTCTTGTTATGATCATTGCCTGGCAGATTTGTTGTATCGCCATGAAAGCAAAGAATTGGACTGCGAAATTCCGCTTATTATCAGTAACCATCAAGAAACCCGACGACTCGCAGATTTTCATCAGATCCCGTTTTATTACATCCCTGTTGAAGGAAATAAAAGAGAAGTGGAGCGACAACAACAGGATCTTCTGCGAAAACACCATGTGAATCTCATTGTTCTTGCTCGGTACATGCAAATTTTATCCAACGATTTTGTATCTTGTTATTCCCAACAGATCATCAACGTTCATCATTCATTTTTGCCTGCTTTTAGTGGCGCACGTCCTTATCATCGCGCATTTGAGAGGGGAGTCAAACTGAT
>CAYVFJ010000095.1:0-3924 GCA_964450905.1 uncultured Verrucomicrobiota bacterium | reverse complement strand
CATGGATATTATTCAACACTTTGGTGGTTCACCCGCTAATTTTTTAGATGTAGGAGGAGGCGCTTCTAAAGATCAAGTCAAAGCAGCCTTTAAAATCATCCTCGCAGATCATCATGTCAGAGGCATTCTCATCAATATTTTTGGTGGAATCATGAAATGCGATGTGATTGCGGAAGGCGTTCTTGGAGCCGTGAAAGAAGTAGGTCTCAAACTTCCTCTGGTCGTCCGGTTGGAAGGAACGAATGCCGAACTCGGTCGAAAAATGATTCGCGAAAGTGGTTTGGCCGTGATTCCCGCAGATTCTCTTTCTGAAGCCGCACAAAAAATGGTTGCTGCAGTTGCTCAAAAAGTTTCTCCATAACAAGGCACACATAATTTTTTTGCTCCAGCATTCAATGAATCGATGTATGAATTTGCTTAGCCTTCTTTACTAACTCAATAAACTCACCTCGATATCCATTTTCATCCGCGCCTCTGCTCTATACTTCTAAGGAGTTCTGACACAGTGATGGCTGAGATGACAATCTTTGTGTTACCCAGAGAATGAAGAAACTCTAAGAAGTTAAATCTTCCTTTTTCAGCTGAAATAAGCAGAGAAGTATCAAGAACTAATCCCATAATGAACTTGCAGTGGGAGAAATAAGACCCTTTTTAGCTTCTGTAAGCTCCACTGCAAATGCAACGGCATCTTTCGGTGAAAGATGCGGAATATTTGACCAACTCTCCAATAAATCATGAGCTGAACAGGTATCAGGTATTACAGGAATAATTCGCGCAACTGGTTCGCCATTTTTTAAAAGTAACGTTTCTTCATGACGATAATGTGCCCGGCCAATCACATCCGCAAAATTCCGAGCAGCCATCGTCACACTCATACTTCTTTCATTCATAGTAAAATCATATTATCATATTTTACATACGTCAAGAGATAAAGAGATAACATGTGAATGACTCAATCGAATGGAAGTGGTTGGCGTTTAGGCTTCTGTCCCGCCTCAAAGGCGGGATGACTGCTCTTTTTTTAATGGGTCATGACGTAAACAAATAAATTGGCGAACATTTTGTAAGGTTTATCTTCATCATCATAAACGCTTAGAGCAGATCCAATCACTTGCCAACCATCTGTAAAATGGGCAATGGCACGTCCCTCTAAATCGAAACTTTGTCCGTATCTAGAAAATTCACCGCCTTTACCCGCAAACGCGATCCGGTCATCCCTTTCAGGATTATATTTGGAATCGTCTATTCCGGAAGGCCTTCTTCTTGGCATTGGAAACGGAAATTGATTGATGGGATGGTTGACCGGATAAAGAATCATTTTTCCTTTTGGAAAATAGTGATTAAACAAATCTAACATGGATTTAGAAAACGGTGCCCATTCAAAAGGAGAATGAACTCTTAATTTCTGTCTGTCTGTCGTATTAAAATCATCAACAAAAAGAAATCCGCCCCGTTCAATAAATGCTTTAAGATTTTCTTTTTCTTGATCAGAAAATGGATAAACCCCATGTCCTAACAAATAAAGGATTGGATAGTTAAAAATCTTTTGGTCCGAAAGACTTAAAACCTTTACATCTTGACTTACCGACATGATTTTTTGCCGAGCAAACCAATTTAAAAAATGAGGAATAAACTCGTGGATATGCCGTTTCATGTAAGTGGAATGTGTTTCCCAAGCGCCTCCCTCATATTTAACTAACACAAAATGGAAAACCGGCTCTTGACTATCTGAAGTTCTGTTTGAGGAAGTGACAGCGAAAACATTTAACGCAAATAACAATCCTAAGAAAGCAATCCACCAAAGTTTGCCCATAGCATCGACTTTAAAGGGTAAACGCCTTAATCGCAATACACAATCACCGACGAAAGCATGGCAAACTCATAAAAAATAACCGATGCCAATTTGGCCAAACGCACCGACGCTAATTAAATACGTAACCCTTGATCAACGACAAGTTATCATAAAAATTGGATTGAACCGTTGCATCAATGTGCTTGACTTTTTATTCTTGTGCAGTAGCATAAAGGCATGCCTGTCACACTAGACACGGTTATTTCGGAGGCTTTCCAACTTTCTGAGAGCCAGCGTTTTACATTGGCTTATCAGGTTTTATCTAGTGTTGAACCTATTTCGACACACGAGGTTGAGACGGCGTGGGATGTTGAAATTTGTGAGCGCATTCGTAAATTTGATGCTGGGGAGACTAAATCGATACCCGCTTCGCATGTCTTTAAAGAGCTTGATCAACGTCTTTCCAAGTGAGCTTAGAATTTCTTCCCGAAGCTAGAGAAGAATTTTTTGAGGCGGTATTTTTTTATGAATCCAAAGAGGTTGGTTTGGGCATTCGCTTTAGAAATGAAGTCGCTCATGTTCTTGAGCATATCCTTTCTGATCCTTATTTGTGGCGTGAAAGATCGGGCGCATATCGAAGAGTAAACTGCCCAGTCTTTCCCTATTATGTAGTTTATTTCGTCCGTAAAAACTCAATCGTTATTGCCGCCATTGCCCATGGACATAGGAAACCAGAATATTGGAAAGAGAGGTTAAAATAATGGATACCCCAATCACTCCCCATCTGAAATCCTTAAACTCACTTTTGCGATTTCGATTTTGACTTGACTAATGGGTGACCCCCAACCTGATGGGGCGCATCTCACTTCTGCCGGGATTTGGCGGACTCTTGTGGTGTGAAAAAATTTCAGAGCGGAGAATGATTAAACTCCAACTTTTTCTTGCCCGACTTTCTCTATTCAGACATAAATAGCATCATGAGTATTCTTGTTCAATCTTCCACGCGCGTTCTTGTTCAGGGGATTACTGGCAAAGCAGGCGCTTTTCATGCGCATCATTGCCTGGAATATGGCACCCAAATTGTTGCCGGCGTTACTCCAGGTAAAGCGGGAGAAATGTTCGAGAAAAAGATTCCGATCTTTGATACAGTCGCCGATGCAGCAGCACAAACAGGCGCCACGGTTTCTGTAATTTTTGTTCCAGCGCCTTTTGCCGCAGACGCGATTCTCGAAGGTGTAAACGCTGAACTCGACCTCATCATTTGTATCACAGAAGGTATTCCCGTGAATGATATGGCCCGTGTCAAACGTGCAATGCAAGGACGTAAAACTCGTTTGATCGGCCCCAACTGTCCCGGTGTGATTACACCAGGAACCGGTAAAGATTCAGCGGGAGGCTGTAAAATCGGGATTATGCCGGGATACATTCATAAGGCAGGTGAAGTAGGCGTGGTTTCTCGTTCTGGAACTTTGACTTATGAAGCGGTCTGGCAACTGACCGCTCTAGGGATCGGTCAATCCACGTGTATCGGAATCGGCGGCGATCCTGTCCATGGAACTTCGCATGTGGATGCAATCAAAATGTTTCATGATGATCCTGGAACAAAAGCCATCATGATGATCGGAGAAATCGGCGGCACATCTGAAGAAGAAGCGGCTGTTTGGATTAAAAAAAATTGTAAAAAGCCTGTGGCAGCTTTTATTGCAGGCGCCACGGCGCCTCCTGGACGTCGGATGGGACATGCCGGCGCGATTATCTCTGGGGGAAAAGGGACGGCCACTGAAAAAATTTCGATTCTTAAAGAGGCAGGAATTGCGGTTGCTCCGACTCCTTCGGACATGGGAAAAACATTGGCTCAACTGCTTTAATGAGGCAGTTTTTTAATTCCATCAGTATATACTCAGCGCGGCCATCTATTGCGCTTTTCTTGGGGAGCATACGCGGCTCGCTTGGCGATCTCCTCCGAAGGAAATCGGCGAGCGGCCGATTTCAATCCGCCGCGGCGGATAATCCAAACTCTTTGGGTAACTATTCAGCCTCAAATTTTTATCCGCAGATTACGCAGATGAATGATCACCTCTTTTACGCAAATTTTTTAAATCTGCGTAATCTGCGCAATCTGCGGACAGGCT
>CAYVFJ010000094.1:0-14339 GCA_964450905.1 uncultured Verrucomicrobiota bacterium | reverse complement strand
TTTGGGATTGTTCCATGAAATATCCGCCGAAGCTTTGTGTAGAACAATGCTTCGGAACTGTTGAGTGTGTGTAAAAGTGGCAATCTGATCTAAGACAGGTAGAGCTTCTAATTGTCCTGAAGAAAGATCAAGAGAGCCGTTTGTTTTCAGTTGTTGAGGAGTTTTAAGAGGACCTTCTATCTTTATTTCTCCGTGCAAATTGCCTTTGAGTTTGGCGCGCCAATCCTCAGGGAGGAGAGGTGTGATAAGAATTCCATGAAGTTTAACAAGCAGATTGGCTGGCGAATCTTCCTGTAAACGAATTTCACCGCTGATATTTGCAGTTCCTGTTTCATCAAGTTTAAGCTGCGCTTCTGTGATGAAAAGTTGAGATTGTTGATAACGAAGTTTGGCATGATGAATTTCCAAAACAGGCCAGTCTTCTTGTTGCCACTCTCCTCCAGTCACGTGGATATTCCACGATGACCCTTCCGGGAAAACGGTTAATCGCATCTTTCGGAATGCTCTTTTTGGCGATTCCTTTTCTCCCCAGACCAGATCTGTTTCTTGAATTTCTATTTTACGTAGATCAAGTCGATTGGGAATCCACGATGACTTTTGCGGTTGGATCGAAAGTTTTGTGGGTTCTATGGTTTCGGAGATTCCTCCCTGATCATGCGACTTTCCTAAGATGAGTTGTAAATGTTGAATATGTAAGTGATCGATTTGCCAAGCATGATCCCATAGTCCTTTCAAATTAAAATCCGCCCGAATTTGATCTGCACGCAATTCTTTCAATGAAGCATCGGGATGACCGTGGACAGAAAATCCGTCTGAATAAAGAGAGGATCCTGTTTGATGAAAGGGAAGATAATCTCCGTCGGCCTTAAGGAAAGAACTTGTTTTTTGGCTCAGCAATCTTCGAAAAGATTCACTTTGAAGATAAGACTGAAACCAAAGTGAAAATCCTATATAACCAATCACAAAAAGAAGAAATAAGATAATCAGACCGTAAATCCATATCCTACGAGAAAAGATAGTTTGCATTTTTAAGTTTTAATTGAGAATAGAGTAACTTTTAGATTGGTTTTATCTCAAGCTTCTTTTCTATACTACCTTACAAAATTAAAAGATGCTTGAATTAACAGACATTACTTTTCAGACGGGGAAAGGGGAGAAACTGCAAAGACTGCTGAACGAAGTTTCTCTTCGGATTCCAATAGGCCATTTCGGAGCTATCATAGGGCCCTCTGGATGTGGAAAAAGTACCCTCCTCAAAATCGTTGCAGGCGTGTTTGAACCTTCGGAAGGGAATGTTTGTTGGCAAGAACAAGATCTTGAAGAAGAAGATCTAGCGCCCTCCGAAATCGGTTATGTGCCGCAATTCAGCATCGCCTACGATTATTTAAATGTTTGGGAAAGTATCGAGGGTTGTATGCAACTCCGAGTCAGCGCTTTCACCAGAGAAGACCGGCGTCAACGAATCCAAGATATCCTTCGACAAGTTGGCCTTGAGGAAATTGCTGAACGACAAGTTCGCGTTCTATCCGGCGGACAAAAACGGCGTCTCGCTTTGGCAATGGAACTGGTCAGTTCCCCTACCATACTCTTGTGCGACGAAGTCACCAGCGGTCTGGATCCCAAGGCCGAAGATGAAATCGTGACACTCATGCATCGTCTTTCTAAAGAACAAAATCGGATTGTGCTTTCGGTCACTCATAGTCTTCGACATCTGCCGCTCTACGATTCTGTTTTAGTGCTTGATCAAGGATGTGTGGCCTACCATGGACCTCATTCATCGTTGTTATCTTATTTTGAAACCGATAGTCCCGAAAAAATTTTTCCACGATTAACCACAAAAACACCTGAAGAATGGCATCGAACCTGGCTGAAACGTCATCATGTTTATGATTCCTCAAAACTCGTGATTGATTCGGACGCAGAAAAAGAGAAGGCACATTTGAAAGAAGAAGCGCTCCATCAAGCCTTATGTCACGAACAGGTGGATCTCCCCGATTTCTTCACGCAATTTTCTGTTTTATTCAGGCGTCGATGCAAAATTTTTGTCCGGGATGGCAAGCAAGTTTGGCTTCAGATAGCTCTTATTTTAGGGTTTCCTATGCTTGTTGTTATTTTTGCTTATCATGGTCTGCCGGATATTAAAAACCTAGACCTCACCCACGATCCAAATGTCGTTCGATCTCTCCAGGAAGGAAAAGATTTTATCCAACAGTCCGCTCGAGTGGGTGGTCTTGTTTCTGGACTGGTCATGTTCCAGGTCATTTTACTGACCCTGATGGGATCCAATAATTCTGCCAGAGAAATTGCCTCTGAAAGGTTGATCTTTGAAAAAGAAAAATTGGCAGGATTACGAACCACAAGTTATTTGGCGAGCAAAGCTTGTTTTCTTTTTTTAATAGTCGCCTTGCAATCAGTATGGATGACAGTGTTTGTGCGTGTTGTATGTCAATTTCCGGGCGATTTACTCACGCAGATGGCTTTGTTGATTGCTGTGAACGCAGCAATGACAGCCACTTGTTTAGGAATCTCAAGCCTCACAAGTTCTCCTGAACAAGCATCGTTGGTTTCGATTTATCTGGTGGGATTTCAGCTCCCACTTTCCGGAGCTGTTTTAGCTTTGCCAGGGATCTTGGCCGTAATGACAAAATCTTTTATTGCGGCTTATTGGAGTTGGTCAGGAGTTTTAAAGACCATGCAGGCGACACGGTTTTACGATGTGGTTCAGATGATTACACAAACGGAACTTTCTGCTGTTCCCCTTTGTTTCTGGGCATTAGGTTCACACCTATTTCTTGGATTATTCTTAGCCTACATTGGTTGTAAAAAAAGTCGATGGGAGTAATTTTTAAATCTCATATATTAAAATTTTTTAATTTTATTTTAATCGCTATTTAAGGTGGGTCTGTTAACTTGCAACGTACTTTTAAATTTATTGGCTATGATTAAAGCGATCCATCTCACTAAAGACTATGGCCCCTTCCGGGCTGTGGATCATATTAGTTTTGAAGTCAACAAAGGCGATGTCCTTGGCTTCCTGGGGCCCAACGGCGCCGGTAAATCAACGACTATGAAGATGCTCACAGGATTTCTTCCGCCTACCTCAGGAACCGCTTTTATTGGTGACCACGAAATTTTGAAAACCCCCATCGAAGCAAAAAGACAATTAGGTTATCTGCCCGAAAGTGGCCCTCTTTATCAAGAAATGACAGTGATGGAATTTCTCAAATTTATCTCGGAAATGCGCGGCTTTAACAAAAACGACGGGAAAAAAGCGATCGATCGCGTGATCGACGTTTGTCATCTGGAAGAAGTTCAGTATCAACCCATCGAAACCCTTAGCAAAGGATATCGTCAACGCGTGGGGATGGCTCAAGCGGTGATTCATAATCCGTCTTATCTTGTCATGGACGAACCTACCGATGGTCTGGATCCCAATCAAAAGCAGGAGGTACGTAAGTTGATTGCTTCGATGGCCCAAGAAAAAGCGATCATTCTTTCCACTCACATTCTCGAAGAAGTTCAGGCGATGTGCAATCGTGTGATTATTATTTCGGAAGGAAAGATTCTGGCCGACGAAAAACCGGAAGAACTTCTCAAGCGACATCCTCGATATAACATGGTCAAACTTTCGTTGAGGGAAGGCGATCTTTCTTCCGTCAAAAACATCCTTCAGAACATCGATGGCGTTGGAAAAATTGAAGAAACCAATGGCACTCTTCTAGTATCTCCACGAAAGAGAGAAAATCTCAAAGAAAGATTGTGGGATGCAGCCAGAGAAAATCGTTGGCAGGTGACCACCTTAGAAAATGAACCTCTTCGTTTGGAAGAAGTTTTTAGAGAATTGACCCAAACCAAATCCAATTGAAATTTTCTATGAATCCTATGATGACGGTATTTAAGCGTGAATTTTTTGGTTATTTCCGATCGCCAGTGGCTTATGTCTTTCTTGCGGTATTTCTGATCGCATCGATTGGGCTTCCCTGGTTTATAGGAGGTTTTTTTGATAGTAACGATGCCAGTCTGATGAGTTTCTTTACCTTTACTCCATGGATCTATCTCTTTTTGATTCCCGCGGTGGGGATGCGTCTTTGGTCTGAAGAAAAAAGATCGGGCACCTGGGAACTACTTTTTACCATGCCGCTTTCCATTACCCAAGCTGTGATCGGCAAATTTCTGGCAGGCTGGTTATTTATTTCCCTTGCGATTGCGTTAACTTTTACCATGCCACTCACTCTTGCCTATCTGGGCGATCCCGATTGGGGACCCATTGTGACAGGTTATCTTGGAAGCATTCTCATGGCAGGCTCTTATTTGGGAATCTGTTCTCTGACGTCATCTCTCACTAAAAACCAGGTCATTAGTTTTGTCATCAGTGTCGTGATCTGCCTTGCGCTGGTTTTTCTTGGGTGGAGCATTTTTAATAATCTGATGGTATCCCTTCATTTTCCAGTGGGATTAGTGGATGCATTGGCTAACTTCAGTTTTATCACACATTTTGAATCGATGAAGAAAGGATTGATTACCTTGAGAGATCTCTTCTTCTTCTTTTCGCTCACGGGGTTCTGTCTCTGCCTCAACATTCTCATTTTGGAACGATAAACTTTGATTCACACACAGATTTGAAATCATGAAAAAGATGAATAAATGGATTGCGTTTGGCCTGTTGCTTGTGGGACTTGTCCTTTTGAATCTGATTGCTTCCCTCATCCCTGGGCAGATTGATTTGACAGAAAATAATCTGTACACGATTTCCCCAGGCAGTCGTAGTCTTCTTTCAAAACTAAGTGAACCGGTCACTTTGAAGTTTTATTTCAGTCGAAGTATGGAGGGCGCGCCTGTCATGATTAAAAATTATGCCACGCGCATCGAGGAATTATTAAGACAATACAGATCTGTTTCCAAAGGAAAACTGACATTGGAAATCATTGATCCAAAACCAGACACTAAAGAAGAGGAATCCGCTATCCGCTCCGAGATTTCAGGACAACCATCGCCGACTGGCGAAACGCTCTTTTTCGGGTTGGTCGCCATCCAAGCAGATCAGGAAAAATCCATTCCCATGTTTAACATTCAGCGTGAACAATTTTTGGAATTTGATATTTCCCAACTGATTTATCAGGTTCAACAGTTAAAACTACCCAAACTCGGTATCATTTCTTCTTTAGATATGATTGGCGATAATCGCCCTAAGATGCATCAAATGATGAGTCAACAGCAATCTCAGGATTGGGTATTTATCCAGGAACTTAGGAAAAATTTTGAAGTGGTGCAAATTGGTGAAGAAGAAATTTCTGAGGAAATAGACGTGTTGGCAGTGATTCATCCCCAGGGGATTTCCGAACAACTTTCTTATGCCATCGATCAATTTCTTTTAGCTGGCAAACCGGTCTTTATGGCGGTAGACCCTTCTTCTTACGTCCAAAAAGGGCGCGCCAATCCTCAGCAAATGATGATGGGCGGTATGAATCCATCCAGCGATATGCCCCAGCTTTTTGCAAAATGGGGGATTGAATATTCATCCACTCAGGTCATTGGGGATCTTACCTACGCAGCTTCCATCAATACTCGTCGAGGCGGCGGCGCCGTTCGTTACCCAGCTTGGCTTGCGATGAATGTCTTTAGCGCAGAAAGTCCTGCAACCGCGCAACTGAACCGAATGATGATTCCGGAGGCAGGCAGCTTCAAGTTGAAGGAAAATCCTGACCTGAAATTAACCTCATGGATCACTAGTTCCGGTCAGAACAGCCAACTCATGACAAGTATGCTCATGTTTCCCAATCCAGAGCAGGTGATTCGAGATATTCATCCGGACAATCAAATTTTGACCATCGCTGGAATGATTCAAGGAAAATTCCCAACGGCATTTCCGAACGGAAAACCAAAACCCAAAGAAGCAGACAAAAAATCATCTCCTGAAACGGAGCCTAGCTTTAAAGAGTCAAAAGACACCAGCACACTGATCTTGATTGCTGACACAGATTTTCTTGCAGATCAATTTAGCGTTCAAGTGGTTAACTATTTTGGAATGAAAGCCGTGATGCCACTGAACGACAATCTTGCTTTTGTCAGTAACTCGATTGAACTTCTTGCTGGAAGTCAGGACCTTATTTCACTGCGTAGCAAAGGTTCTTCCGTGCGTTCCTTTAAGCGAGTGGAGAAAATGGAGATGGACGCTCAGAAAAATTATCAAGAAGAATTGGTGGGTCTTGAGGGACGCCTTCAGAAGGTGCAGCAAGACTTAAGAGACCTTCAAAGTCAACAGAAAGATCAGGGACAGTTGATTGCTTCATCCGAGGCGCGTCATGCGATCGACAAATTTCGTCTTGAGGAAGCAGAAACACGTTCCAAACTCCGTGAAATTAAGAAAAAATCACGAGAAGACACTGAAGCTCTTGATCGCACTCTCGCTCTTTTTAATTTATTAACTGTTCCGGCTTTGGTCAGCGCCGTTGGAATCCAATTCTTTATCAAGCGTGGAAAACGCCGAAAACGATAAATTTGCCGTGGGCAAAAAATCATGAAACTGAAACCTTTATTCACAGTTATTATTGTTCTTGCGGGAGTGGCTGCAGTGGCTTCTTGGTGGCGATCTTCCTCTTGTTGTTCGATCAAAAGTGGAGAGACTTCTCTCGTCGGCAAAAAATTACTTGACCCCGATCTTTTACAACAGGCCACTCAGTTTGAATTTAAAAAATCGGAAGACACGGTTCCATTGATTCTCCAGAAAAGTGAAGGTGACCGTTGGATCCTTCCCGATCATTACGGTCTTCCCGTGGACTTCAGCAAATTAAACGGTGTCACAGAGAGCCTGCTTGACGGCTCCGTTGAACGATTGGTGACAAGCAGTCCGGATCGTATTCAACGTTTGGAACTTGGAAAGAGCAAAATCATCCTTAAAAAAGCAGATGGCCAAACCTTATGGGAACTTGAGACAGGAACAAGTGGCTCTACTGGAGGAACCTTTATCCGTTTGAATCAAGGAAAAGAAGCTTATCTCACGAGCGCCGATATTCATTTGGATACCAACAAAGAAAATTGGTCCAGCAAAAAGCTTCTCGATTTCAAAGTGGACGATGTTTCGGAATTAACTTTGGCTTTCGAAAAGAAAAATAAACCTTTCCAGGTTGTTCGAAAAGAAAAGAGCCAGGATTTTTCAACAGACGGCTTAAAGGAAAATCAAAAAGTGAAACAAGCGGAAGTGACTCGTGTGTTGAATCATTTAATCAATGCCCAATTTACTAAAGTTGAGAAACCAGATGACATCGGTGTTAAAGCGGCAAAAAATAATGCTCGGACGATCACAATTAAACTCTTTAATGGAAATGAATATACTTTAAACATTGGAAAAGCTTCAAAAACAGCGGGGAAAGATACCAAAAACAAAAAAGGCAAAGATGAAACTCCAAAACCGGAAGAATCCAAGCCTGTTTTCGTATTCTACCAAAGTTCGGATGCCAAAGATGTATGGAATGAAGTGATGAAAAAGGCCGCCTTAAGCTATCCCGATACAATCTACGATCAACTTCCAACATCCCAAGATGCTTTGATTGAAGCCGTGCCTCCACAGCCTTCGTCCACTCCAGAAACAAAACCGGAAATCAAATCTGCGGTTAAACCTGCCGCAAAACCTCCTGCTAAACCTGAGCCAAAGAAAATAAGCCAGGAAAAAGCTAAGTCGCCGAAGAAAAACTAGCCAAAGATTTCGCTTAAAAAGCACGGGAAAAAGACTTTCCTTCTTTTAACCTCCATCTTTTCTTGGCATGGTGAGAGCATGGGTGAGAGCCGAATAAAAACTTGGATGGAAAATCTCGAGCAGTTTGCTGTCGAGGTTATCTATGAAAAACGACAGGGTAAACGTGCGGCATTGTTTCGTGCTTTGCTTTATCTTCTGTCTAAGGTGTTTCAGGTTCTGGTCCAGATGAGACTTTTTCTTTATCAAAAACGAATTTTTCGGGATCGTACGTTGGGATGTCTAGTCATTAGCGTGGGAAATCTTACTGTTGGAGGAACTGGAAAAACTCCCGTGGTAGAAAAGCTTGCCAAAGCTCTTCAGGAACGCGGCCGTCGAGTGGCGATTCTTAGCCGTGGCTATAAAAGCGAACCCAAACCGTTTTTTGAGCGATTATGGCAACGAACCACTTTTCAAAAGGAAGCCGACGAACCACGGGTGGTATCGAATGGAAAAGAACTTTTACTGGATTCGACCACCGCGGGAGATGAACCCTATATGTTGGCTTCCAATCTGAAGGATGTGGTGGTTTTGGTAGATAAAGATCGTGTTAAAAGCGGGCGTTATGCCATTGAAAAACTAGGGATCGACACGCTTCTACTGGATGACGGCTTTCAATATTTAGCTTTGAAAAGCAAACTGAACCTTGTGTTGATTGATCGCACCAATCCTTTCGGCAATCATTACCTTTTACCTCGAGGAAGTTTACGTGAACCACGAGAGAATCTTCGACGCGCAGATTATATTTTTATTACTAAGTCTGACGAAACTGGCAACGAAGAACTGAAACAGTTGATTCGACGTTACAATACCACGGCTGAAATCATCGAATGCGGCCATCATCCGCTTTACTTTCAAAATGTTTATGATCCTGACAACCGTCAAGCGATTGATTTTATTAAAGGAAAAAAGGTGGCTTCGATTTGTGGAATTGCCATGCCAGATGGATTTGAGCGAGGGCTTATGAAATTAGGGGCCGAGTTAATTTATTCCAAGCAGTACGCGGATCATCATCGTTTCTCTCAGCAGGAAATTTTGAATATGATCAATCGAAGTCATCGACGATTTGCTCAGGCGATTATTACCACAGAAAAGGATGCGGTGCGTTTTCCAAAAATTGATCGGGCGGATGTTCCCATTTATTTCCTGCGCGTAGAAATTAAAATTATCAGTGGGGCTAAGGATTTTGATGATTGCGTATCTCGTATTTGTTTTCGTTAAAATAACTCTTCGAGTTGTTGAAACTTTGCCACTGCCAATCCTTCGTTCGTTGGCACGAGGGTTAGGTTGTTTAGCGTGGTGGCTGGATTTTTCACATCGTCGATTAGCTTTGAAAAATGTGGCGTTGGCTTTGGGGGAGAAAAATTTTTCTGTCCATGTAGCACAGCCACACGAAATGAGGAGCGAACATAAAAAAATAGCTCGTGAAAGTTTCATTCGCATGATTGAAAACATGTTTTTTACTGTCTGGATGGCCCGGCGTGATGATTTGAAAATTCAGCGGCTCTTTGAAGTGACCGGTATCCATGAAAACCTTTTGCCGGCCATTGCCAAAAAAAGGGGGGTGATTCATGTGATGTTTCATCTTGGAAACTGGGAAGTTTTGTCACGGATGGTGGGTCAAATTCCTGAAGTAAAATTTTCCACTATTTATCAACCCATTAAAAATCCTCATCTTAACCAGTTGGTTGCCAAATGGCGAAGTCGAAGCGGAGTCGACATGATCAATCGTCACCATGGATTTAGCGAAGCGATCAAACGACTGCGTCAAGGGGAGGCAGTTGGCATGTTGATTGATCAACATGCTGGTGATCACGGAATGTGGATTCCCTTTTTTGATCGTCTTGCTTCAACCACCACTTTGCCCGCCATTCTTGCTCGTCGCACAGGGGCAGCCATTGTTCCAATTTTCTGCAAAAATATTTCTCCAACTCGAAACTCATCTTTTCCTCTTTGGAAAATTGAATTTGGCGCATCGATTTCCACGGATTCATGTTCGGATGGAGAGATCATGATGAAAATTCATAGAAAATTAGAGGAAAGAATTCTGAGCAATCCCGCGGATTGGTTTTGGCTGCATGACCGCTGGAAAACGCCTTCTCCAAATTTTCTACTTAAAAATTATCGTCGAGGCGTTTATGTGCCGACGGGCACAAAGTTAAAACCGTTCCGTTTATTATTGCGCGCTCCAAATTGGTTGGGCGATTCCGTGCTATCGATTCCAGCGGTACGAGCCATTCGGGAGGGTAGACCAGATATCCATCTCACGATTTTTACGCCGCCTAAACTTGCTGAGCTATGGAAAGATCAAAGTTTTGTGGATACTGTAACAACCTCTCTGCATGAAATAAAAAATCAATCATTTGATGCGGCAATCCTTTTTCCTAATTCTCTACGAAGCGCCTTAGAGGCATGGTTTCTAAAAATTCCCAGACGGCAAGGTTATGCTGGCCATCATCGTCGATGGTTGTTGACCGCTGTTTGTCCTGGAAGTTATCGCTCTGGTTTTCATGAACATGATGTCAAAGATTTTTGTGGCCTAGCAAGATGGTCAGGCGCAGAAGTAAAAAGTGAAATCCCAGTTCTAGATTTTCTCCATTTGGTCAATCCGAAATCCGAAATCCGAAATCCGAAATCGTATCTGGTTTTGCATCCTGGCGCTGCTTATGGATCGGCCAAACGTTGGTTGCCGGAAAGATTTGTCGAGTTGGTTCAACGCTTTCCAAGAGAACATTGGTGCGTGATTGGGAGTCAGGATGAGTGTGAACGAAATGCTCAACTGACTGGTCAAATGGGAAATCATGTTGAAGATTGGACAGGACGTTTGAACCTAACCCAATTAGTTGAATTATTAGCTCACTCTAAGGTGGTCGTTTGCAATGACTCTGGGCCGATGCATTTGGCGGCCGCTGCGGGGGCGAAGGTCGTTGCTATTTTTGGTTCAACAGAACCTCAACATACAGGGCCTTTGGGAGAGGGACATGGTGTGATTCAGCATCACGTAGAATGTAGTCCTTGTTATTTGCGAGAATGTCCGATCGATTTGCGTTGTATGAAAGGTGTTTCTGTTGAGGAAGTAGAAAAAACCTTGCGACAGGTTCTTGATCTGTCCAAAGATAACCTTGCAATGGTTACATCATGAACCGCCGTTGAGTATATCTTCCGGATTAATTCGGGTGACAAAAGTTGAGGCGCATGGTATGGTGCGGCTTCTTTGAAGACGAAGACTCAAAATAAAGAACCTCAATTTGAAGAATCTTTGGAACGGTTGGAAGCGCTTGTTCAAGCAATGGAATCGGGGAACCTGCCGCTCGAAGAAATTCTTAAAAAATATGAAGAAGGAAATCGGTTGATTCAGTTTTGCTCGGCCAAGTTGAATGAAGCAGAAAAGCGGATTGAAATTTTGATGAAAGAAAAGGATGGCTCTCTTGGGTTAAAAGAGTTTAAGCTGGACGAGGTGGAAGATTCTCAAACTGAGAAGGATGATTCTCCTTCAAAAGGTCAAGATGAGGAAAGTGAGTTGTTTTGATAGCCTGTTCCTAAAGAAACTATGAGTACACCTATTCTTGATACCATTCATCATCCGTCGGATGTTAAAAAACTTGATTTTCCAAAGCTCGATCAACTTGCTCAGGAAATCCGAACGGAACTGATTGAGTCTCTTTCGAAAACGGGTGGACATTTGGGGCCTAATTTGGGGGTCGTGGAATTGACTCTCGCTTTGCATTATGTTTTTGATTGTCCAAGAGATCGTTTTACATGGGACGTCAGTCATCAGGGTTATGTTCATAAAATGTTAACGGGTCGTCGTGAAGGGGTAAAGAAAATGAGACAGTTTGAAGGGGCCTGCGGTTTTCTGATGCGTTCGGAAAGTGAATTTGATCATTACGGAGCTGGTCACGCTGGAACTGCTTTGTCGGCTGCGCTGGGGATGGCGGCTGCGCGCGATATGAAGGGGACGGACGAAAGTGTGGTCGCCATTATTGGGGATGCAGCGCTGACTTGTGGAGTGACGTTTGAGGCATTGAATAATGTGTGTCATTCGACCAAGAAATTGATTGTGATTCTCAATGATAACAAATGGTCGATTGCTAAAAATGTGGGTGCGATTGCCAATTATCTCAATAAAATTGTGACTCATCCGACCTATCATCGGTGGCATAAAAAAACCGAGGAATTGTTAAAGCGATTGCATTTGGGTGAAGTGGTAAGATTTGAGCGAAAAGCTGAAGGAGCTGCAAAAGGATTGTTGGTTCACGCAGCGGGTCATGAGGCAGGCACGCCCGCAGTGCTTTTTGAGGAAATGGGCTTGCATTATTATGGTCCGATTGATGGTCATAATGTTAAAGATTTGGTGCAACTTCTTACTTTTTCAAAAAATACCCAAGGGCCAGTGGTCTTACATGTTTTGACTGAAAAAGGGCGCGGCTTTAAACCTGCGATTGAAAAACCTGAGCCATTTCATGGTTGCGGTAAATTTGATCCGGAATCTGGAGAGCTAATCAAGAGTGACGGGCCTCCGGCGTGGAACAATGTTTTTGGGGATGCGATGATAAAGCTCTCGGAAATGAATTCTAAACTTTGTTGTATTACAGGAGCGATGCCTTCGGGAACTGGCCTTACGAAATTTGCAAAAGCAGTTCCTCAACGTTTCTTTGATGTGGGAATTGCTGAAGAACATGCGGTTTTATTTGCTGCCGGATTGGCTACCAACGGTTTTCGTCCTGTTTGCGCAATTTATTCCACGTTTCTTCAACGCGCGTACGATATGTTGATTCACGATATTGCATTACAGAATCTGCCGGTGATTTTTTGCATGGATCGTGCGGGATGCGTTGAAGATGGCCCCACGCACCACGGGATTTTTGATATTGCCTATCTACGACCCATTCCAAATTTCATTCATATGCAGCCAAAGGATGAAGATGAATTTAACGATATGCTTTATACCATGCTTCAACATACGGGACCGAGCGCCATCCGCTATCCACGAGGAGCAGCCAAAGGTGTGGCAATCAAATCTCATCCTAAAATTCTCGAAATAGGCAAGGCAGAGGTTGTTAAACATGGAAATGATAATTCGGATTTTGAGGGCAGACGAGTGGCGATTTGGGGATTGGGCAATATGTTAGATATGGCTCTTGAAGCCGCAAAACTACTTGAAGAGGATGGAGTTTCGTGCGCGGTCATCAATCCACGTTTCATTAAACCTATGGATGCTGGCACTTTGGATTTCTTCAGTAGAAATGTGGATGTCCTCGTTACCGTGGAAGATCATGTCGTCAATGGCGGTTTTGGAAGCATTCTCGTTGAAGAATTAGATCAATTACAGATATCGATTCCTGTGATTAAGATAGGATGGCCCGATCAATTTATCGAACATGGAGCAATTCATCTTTTACGCGAAAAATATGGTCTCACAGCCAAGGTGATTGTTGAAAAAGTGATGATGATGTTGAATCCGCAAAAAACGATGGAAATTTTGGAAGAAATTGCTATGGCTTGAAGAGGTCGTGGGACTGAAGACAGGATTTTTTGCGTGACCTTTCCACCTGTGGTTTGTCAAATAGAACAGATGGATTATTCTCTGGTTCGCTTTTTAAGTTGATAAGAGGATATCTTCTGTATTACTAACGATTATGCCTAAGTTTACATACACAGCGATGGATGCAAAGGGAGCGGAAAAAACAGGAACGCTGGATGTAGCTAATCAAGCAGAGGTCATTAGTGCGTTAAGAGAAAAAGGATTGTTTCCAACCAATGTCGTTGAGATTGGCGCTCACAAGAAGGATTCTAAATCTTCGACCGGAAGTCTATCGAAGGTGTCCGCGGCAAAGTCCAAAGGGTTGAATATGAATATCAACCTGAGCGCTATGTTTGGAGGAGGAGGTGTGAGTCAAAAGGCGCTTACATTGACCACACGTCAATTGGCTACTTTAGTGGATGCAGGGTTGCCTCTTCTTAAAGGACTTACTGTTTTGGGAAAACAAGAGCGCAGTCCTGTTCTTAAAGGGATTTTGTCTGAAATATCTAATTCTGTGGAAAGTGGCAGTACCTTTTCCGAATCACTTTTTCAGCACCCTAAGGTTTTCAGTAAACTTTATGTCAACATGGTGAAGGCAGGCGAGGTGGGAGGTGTTTTGGAAGTGGTTCTCAATCGTTTAGCTCAATTCATGGAGAAAAGTGAAAAAATCAAGGGCAAAGTTAAAGCGGCCATGTTCTATCCCATCGCTGTTCTTGTCATTG
Source organism: uncultured Verrucomicrobiota bacterium (assembly GCA_964450905.1). GTDB lineage: Bacteria > Verrucomicrobiota > Verrucomicrobiia > JABWAM01 > JABWAM01 > CAYVFJ01. Next base: position 364 of record CAYVFJ010000094.1, on the reverse strand, counting down.
CATTTGCCATTCTGAGTTTTCTGATGGTAAAAATTGTTCCTCAGTTTCAAACGTTATTTCAGGATTTATTAGGTGGCGCTGAGCTTCCTGAATTTACCCGATTTGTTCTTGGGATAAGCAATGTGATCAAGGAAAATCTTTTTGCGGTGATGGGAGGGATTGTTGGTTTTGGGATTGGATTAAAACTTCTTAGTCGCACTGAAAAAGGCGGGTTTATCTTTGATAAAGCCGCCATGTTTACACCTGTTTTTGGAGATTTAGTTCGTAAAACTTCAATCGGTCGTTTTGCTCGAACACTCGGAACGCTCGTTTCCAGCGGCGTGCCCATTCTTCAAGCGCTTTTGATTGTTAAAGAAACTAGCGG
>CAYVFJ010000093.1:0-4112 GCA_964450905.1 uncultured Verrucomicrobiota bacterium | reverse complement strand
AAGGCATCAGAGCAATGAAGTTTGTCCTTTCTTTCCATCCACTCTCACTCCCTCTTCTCCGCTCCGCACTCCGCGCGCTCAAAAACCATCTCCATCCTTCCACAACACTCATTTCGTACAAATCGAGTGAACGAAAATAATGATGGCTCACTCTCGAAGGATCTTGAGAGGTGGTTCCGCTTGATCTAAAAAGAGGATTCTGAGGAGATGGCGTAAAAACAGCTACTGTGGATTCCTTAAACGCTTTGATAGGAAGGCTCTGTTGCCAATATCGATCTCTAAAATTCCTTTTTCCATGGTTCGTTCTATGGATCGATTCGCACCATTGAGAAAAGACTGGATTGGTTTGGATCTGATATCCATACACCCTCTGCGCTAATCTTTGCCAGCTTCTCAAAAGGCTGATCGGTGCAATGGATTACTTGATAGAAATGAGTTCAATCTCAAAAATCAGCGTGGAATTAGGACCAATACTTGGCGTGCCACCCTCACCATAGGCGAGGTTGGAAGGGATAAACAATTGCCATTTATCTCCTTCTTTCATCAACTGCAAAGCTTCGGTCCATCCTTTAATCACTCCACTCACAGGAAAAGTCATAGGCTGACCGTGTTTATAAGAACTATCAAATTCTGTTCCGTCAATCAATGTCCCGCGATATTGAGTGGTCACTGTGTCCGTTGCTTTGGGTGTTTTTCCCGTGCCTCCCTTCATGACCTTATATTGCAACCCGCTTGGAAGCGCCTTCACTCCCTCTTTTTTCTTGTTTTCAGCAAGAAAAGTTTCGCCCGCTTTTTTATTTTTTTCGGTGGACGCTTTCTTCATCTCCGCTTGTTTCGTCATCATCTCTGTTTGAAACTTCTGCATCACCTCTGCGGCTTGTTCTTCGGTCAAAAGAAGTTTTCCACCAGAAAGAGCATCTTTCAGTCCCATCAAAAGGATTTCGGGACTGATATCAACTGATTGTTTCTTAAAACTAGTCCCCAGATTTATTCCGATACTATAACTCACTTTATCTTTTTGATCTTTCAGTTCTGTTTTTTCAGCTCCATCAACTGTTTGAAAAAGCGCGCCTACAGATAAAACAACCAACCATCGTAATTTCATAAATTTTCCTTTTTAATTAAAACCTTGATTTTCTTGACGATAAGAAACGATCTCCCGCAAAGAAACTTCTATTTAATGTTCGTGAAGGATATTAACAAGAACAGCCCTATGGTCAAGCATTAGTGATGATTTTTTTTAAATTCAATCACTCCACTTTTTCCTAAAACAGCTAGAACTTGATCTCCTTCCAGAAGCTTTCCATCGAGAAGATCCAACGAAAGTGGATCCAACATTTCTCGCTGAATCACTCTCTTAAGTGGACGCGCTCCATAAACAGGGTCGTATCCCTCTTTCGCGATCCATTCTCGAGCCGCATCATCCAAGGAAAGCCTGATGCCCTGATCGGCCAATCTCTTCTGAACGCGACCTAATTGAATCTCCACAATCTTTTCAATCTCAGTCTGTTGGAGAGAACGGAAGACTATGATTTCGTCAATTCGATTTAGAAATTCAGGACGAAAATGTTGTCGTAATTCATGAAGAACCTTTTCTTCCATTTGCTGATAAGAACGACTTTTCGTATTCACCGCGGACTTGCCATCTTGCTCCATAAAAAATTCCTGAATCATAGGGCTCCCAATATTGGAAGTCATCACCACAAGAGTGTTGCGAAAGTCTACCGTCCTGCCTTGTCCATCGGTCAATCGTCCGTCATCCAATAATTGGAGCAACGCATGAAACACTTCTGAATGAGCTTTTTCTATCTCATCAAAAAGAATCACGGAATAAGGTCTTCGACGAACAGCTTCTGTAAGTTGACCTCCTTCCTCATAGCCGACATACCCTGGAGGCGCCCCAATCAGTCGTGCAACAGAATGTTTTTCGCCGTATTCCGACATATCGATGCGGATCATGGCATGTTCATCATCAAACAAAAATTCAGCCACGGCCCGAGCCAACTCGGTTTTTCCAACCCCTGTGGGTCCCATAAAAATAAATGAACCCATCGGACGATTGGGCTCCTGTAGACCGGAGCGCGATCGTCGAATCGCGTCGCTCACCGCTTTTACGGCATGTTCTTGTCCAATCACTCGCCGATGCAAGCGTTCTTCCATTTTTACTAACTTCTGGCGTTCGGCTTCCAACATTCTTGAAATAGGCACGCCCGTCCAAGCCGCAACAATCTTCGCAATATCTTCTTCTCCAACTTCTTCTTGAAGCATCCCTCCGTCCTTTTGAATCTCCGCCAATTTTTTAAGAGTCTTGGTGAGTTTCTTTTCTAGTTCTGGAAGGATTCCGTATTGAACTTCGGAAGCGCGGGTAAGATTTCCCTGACGTTTGGCCTGATCTATTTCCTCTTTAAATTTTTCGATTTGTTCCTTCAACGAACCACCTTCAGACAAGATCTTTTTTTCATTCTGCCATTGAGCCTTCAGTTGAGTTGATTTTTCCTTAAGATCAGAAAGTTCTGCATTCAATTTCTTTAATCGTTCAACGCTCGCGGTGTCCTTTTCTTTTTTGAGAGCTTGTTGTTCAATCTCCAACTGCATCATGCGTCGATCAATTTCATCAATTTCTGTGGGTAAACTATCGATTTCAATCCGAAGACATGAGGCGGCTTCATCCATGAGATCCACGGCTTTATCCGGTAAAAACCGGTCGCTGATATAGCGATGAGAAAGAGTGGCTGCGGCAACCAATGCCGCATCATTAATTCTTATTCCATGATGAACTTCATAACGCTCTTTCAGTCCTCGCAAAATGGCGATAGTATCTTCCACACTAGGTTCCGTGACATAAATCGGCTGAAATCGTCGTTCCAAAGCAGCGTCCTTTTCAACATGTTTACGGTACTCATTCAAAGTGGTTGCTCCGATGCAACGTAGCTCTCCACGAGCTAATTGAGGTTTTAATAAATTGGCAGCATCCATTGTGCCTTCCGCTTTTCCTGCGCCAATTAAGGTATGTAATTCGTCAATAAAAAGAATGATCCGACCCGCGGAAGCAGTCACTTCTTTAAGAAAAGCTTTTAATCGATCCTCAAATTCACCGCGATACTTGGATCCCGCAATCATGGCTCCTAAATCCATAGCCACAAGACGTTTATTTTTTAATCCTTCTGGCACATCCCCTGCTATGATTCGTCGAGCGAGTCCTTCCACAATCGCTGTTTTTCCAACACCCGGTTCCCCAATCAGCACGGGATTATTTTTTGTTCGTCTTGAAAGCACCTGCATCACTCGGCGAATCTCCGTGTCTCTTCCAATCACAGGATCAATTTTCCCCTGACGCGCTGCCTCTGTCAGATCACGTCCATATTTTTCCAAGGATTGAAATTTATCCTCTGGATTTTGATCGGTCACCTGCTGACTTCCACGCAACTCTTGTAAAGCTTTAAGAAGAATCGACTTGCTTACCCCCATTCCTTTGAGTAAACCCGCCGCATCAGATTTGCCATGTTCCACTATTCCCACGAGAAGATGATCGGTGCTGATATATTGATCGCGAAGTTGGGCTGCTTCCTTTTCGGTCACTGAAAAGACTTGGTTCAGTTCGTTCGAAAGAACTGTTTGTGAAATTCCTCCGCTTACCTGAGATTTACGATTTAAAGTGGTATCAAGCAAGTTTTGGAGTTTCGAAATATGCACTCCCAATTTTTCAAGAAGAGGACGAACGAGTCCTTCACTCTGCTTGAGAAGAGAAGAAAGAAGATGCTCCACTGAAAGTTCTGCGTGCCCTTGATTTTCAGCTTCACGCTGAGCTTCCTGAACAGCTTCCTGAGCTTTGACAGTCAATTTATTAAAGTTGATTGCCATAAAATAAATTTGCTTTCGTCAAATAAAGTCTGTTGGATTGCTCTCTTTATGTCAATCGGGATCATGATCGCGCTTCCAACTGAATGGAAGTATTTCCGTAAAGCTTTTCGTCTTCACCACGAACATCATCTTCAAGGACGCCGACATTTCACAGGACGTTTTGGGCATTTACCGATTGCGGTAGTGATTGGGGGCGTTGGCAAAGAAAATGCAAGGACAGCCGCCCAACTGCTTTGTGAAAAACATAAACT
>CAYVFJ010000092.1:0-3812 GCA_964450905.1 uncultured Verrucomicrobiota bacterium | reverse complement strand
CGCACCTTGGGCGCCATCATAAATAATCACTGCAGGGTTTTTTCCAGAATTCGAATTGTCAGCTCGCGTTTTAAATGTATCGACTGGATTTGTCGTCGCATTAGGGCCCGTGGCAAATTCATGGGTTGTATTGGATACCCCAATCGAGACAAGCACGATTTTTCCATTAACCGGATCTGGAGCGCCCGCAGCGTTTAAAGGAACGATCTGATTGGCCAGATTTTGTGCGGTTGCCAAATGGGATGATGGAGGTTGATTGGAATTTCCAGGATAAAGTCCCAATTCGTATCCCTGATAAATCCCTATTCCATCTGTCAGAGGAGTTTTCCCAAGATCCGTCAAGGTGTAATCCGCTTTTCCGTATCCATGAGTTGCTAAAACAATCCAAAAGCATCCTGTGATTAAAATGAATTTAACCCAATTTTTTCGCCAGTTTTTAAAGTGGATATTTTTCATATAAACTACACTTATCAGATAAAGCTTAAAAGTCAAGATTTAAATAGAATTCCGGAATAAACAGAATTCCGGAACAGAATTCTCTATTGACAGATGAGGACAAGTAGGGAACTCTCCCCATCATATGATGGAACGACTTTTACACGCTCGTGATCGTTCATGCAGCTGGCTTTTAAATCAGCAACATCCCGATGGCTATTGGGTGGGTGAGTTGCAGGGCGATACCATTCTCGAAACTGAATATGCCATTTATCTTCACTACATGGGATGGGGAAATCCCGAGACATATCGGTTGTTGGCCAATTATGTTTTCAGTCAACAAAATGAATCCGGTGGATGGGCTATTCATCCGGGAGGACCTTCTGATGTCAGCTCTTCGGTCAAAGCTTATATTTTACTCAAACTTGCGGGTCACGATTTGGATTCCGTTCCGATGAGAAAAGCTCGCACGGAAATTTTACGATTAGGCGGCATGATCGCGGTGAATAGTTTTACGAAAATTTATTTGGCTCTTGTTGGCGAATTTCCTTGGGAAGGGGTGCCCGCGATTCCACCTGAACTGATTCTATTTTCAAAAAATTTTTATTTTAGCATCTATTCCATGAGCGCATGGTCGCGCACAATGATTGTTCCACTTACACTGGTAGAACATTTTAAAAAGACAAGGCCATTGCCATTTACGGTAGACGAATTATTTGTGGGTGGCCGTGAAAAAGCAGACATCCATTTGTCTTGGAGTAAAAATTTCTTAAGTTGGCACAATTTCTTTTTGGCTTGGAATGACATCATCAAAGTCTGGCAAGCTCAACCGATTCATCCTTTTCGAAAAACGGCGGTTAAGAAATGTCATGAATGGTTATTGGCGCGCCTGGAACATTCGGATGGTTTAGGGACGATCTTTCCAGCGATGGTCAATTCGATTTTCGCGCTTTCTGCTTTGGGATATTCTTCAGATCATCCATTGGTTCAACGAGAGAAAAAAGAGTTGGAACGCTTTCATATTTATGAAAATGATACTTTACGTCTTCAGCCTTGTTTCTCGCCAATTTGGGATACGGCCTGGGTAACGATTGCGGCTAAACGGTCAGGTTTAGAATCGAATCATCCCTCTTTGGTGAGTGCCGCGGAATGGTTGTTGACTAAAGAAACAACCATTGTTGGGGATTGGTTTATTAAAAATCCACAGAAGGAACCGTCTGGTTGGTATTTTGAATTTCGGAATGAATGGTATCCTGATGTGGATGATACAGCGATTGTATTAAGAGCCCTAAATATGGTGGACATTCCTAATCGTGCGGAGTTGGCGCGCGCGGTGGAACGAGGTTTTCATTGGCTCCTGGGAATGCAATGTCGAAATGGTGGATGGGCCAGTTTTGATAAAGATAACGATCGTTATTTATATACCCAAGTCCCTTTTGCCGATCATAATGCGATGATTGACCCGCCTACCGCAGATATTACGGGGCGTGTCCTTGAATGTCTTGGAGAATTTGGTCATACGGTAGATATGCCGGAAATCAAGCGCGCCATTGAGTTTATTAAACGCGATCAATGTGAAGATGGTTCGTGGTTTGGTCGATGGGGTTGTAATTATATCTACGGAACCTGGCAGGTGTTGGTTGGGTTAGCACAGGTTGGAGAAGATCTGAATCAATCTTATATCCAACGCGCGATACGTTGGTTAAAGAGTGTTCAGAACGAAGATGGCGGGTGGGGAGAAACGTTGTCTTCCTATTCTGATGAAACTTTAAAAGGAAAAGGACCGAGTACCGCTTCTCAGACTGCCTGGGCTGTTCTCGGTTTGATTGCCACAGGAGAATCGCGTAGCCGCGCAGTTCGGCTGGGAGTGGAATGGCTATTGGAACATCAAAATGCCGATGGATCTTTTACTGAAAATGAATGGACAGGGACCGGTTTTCCAAAGGTATTCTATCTGCGTTACCATTATTATCGGGCTTACTTTCCATTATTAGCGTTGAATGTTTATATAGCCGCTTATCCACACCATCCTTCCGCACAGATGGATGAGGAATCGATTGCTGTTTCAACCGCACGAATTTAGATGTCAGGTAAATCTTCAGAAACAATCGTGGATCATCACGAAGTGGATATCGTAGATCCACCGTTTGAACTTTCCTTGAGACCGACCGTCTTTGATGATTTTACGGGGCAATCCAAGATCAAAGAACGATTAAAAATTTTAGTGGAGGCAGCCAGTCAACGTAAAGATGTTCTGGCGCACCTTCTGTTGATCGGCCCGCCGGGTCTTGGGAAAACAACTCTCGCGAACATTTTAGCAAAAGCCATGGGAGGCAATTTAAAATCAACCAGCGGTCCTGTCATCGAAAAAGCAGGCGATCTTGCAGGTCTCCTGACCACTATGCAGGAAGGCGATATTCTTTTTATCGACGAAATTCATCGTCTCCAGAAAACGATTGAAGAATATCTTTATCCAGCCATGGAAGATTTTAAGTTGGATATTATTATCGATAGCGGTCCGAACGCTCGTTCCGTTCGTTTAAATCTTCCTAAATTCACCTTGATCGGCGCGACCACACGAAGCGGCTTGTTAAGTTCACCGATGCTTTCGCGTTTTGGAGTGCCTTATCGTCTTGAATATTATTCAGCAGAAGATTTACAAAAAGTTGTCACGCGATCAGCACGTATTTTAAATGCGGATATTGATTCCGAAGGAGCCTTTGAAATTGCTCGTCGTTCTCGTGGAACACCGCGTGTTTCTAACAATTTATTAAGGATTGCCCGGGAATACGCCCAGGTGCGCGCAGGAAATCGGATCACAAAAGAAACGAGTCATACCGCGCTCACGATGTGGGGAATTGATCCCGATGGTTTAGATGAAATGGACAAACGTTTATTGGAAACATTGGTCTATAAATTTGATGGCGGTCCAGTGGGAATTAATTCTCTTGCGGTAGCAGTGGGAGAAGAAGCAGGCACGTTAGAAGAAGTCTACGAACCTTTTCTGATTCAGGAAGGATATCTCAAACGAACTTCACAAGGTCGTGCCGCAACAGAGTTGGCTTATCAAAAACTTGGAGTTAAATCCAAAAAACAACCTGACCTTTTTGGTTAGGATGGATTCAGATGGTGCCCGAGGAGGGACTTGAACCCCCACACTCTTGCGAGTACTGGATTTTGAGTCCAGCGCGTCTGCCATTCCGCCACTCGGGCTATTAACGCAAAATCCATTTTGAGTCCAGCCTCCCCTTCGGGAGGCAGGCGCCTGTGGCCCACAATGGGCCATCTGCCATTCCGCCACTCGGGCTATTAACGCAAAATCCATTTTGAGTCCAGCCTCCCCTTCGGGAGGCAGGCGCCTGTGGCCCACATGGGCC
>CAYVFJ010000091.1:0-4042 GCA_964450905.1 uncultured Verrucomicrobiota bacterium | reverse complement strand
AAATTTTCGAAGAATCCAACGGCATGAGATGACTGACTCGTTGCAACATTTCTTTGGCCGCTTTATTGGTAAAGGTCAGCAACAACAATCGGTCGGGCGGCAAACCGTTTTCGATTAAATAAGCCACACGATAAATGAGAGTTCGCGTTTTACCGCTGCCGGCTCCGGCAATGACCAAAATGGGACCTGGCTCTGCTTTGACAGCGGCCAATTGTTGAGAGTTCAATTCGTTTTCGTAGTTAATCATGTGTCTTTCTAGTAGGCCATGTTCTTACAAAAAGGCGAGACAAGGATGGCGGACGGGGTGGGATTCGAACCCACGTTACCTTTCGGTAAACACGCTTTCCAAGCGTGCGCGATCGACCACTCTGCCACCCGTCCATAAAACAGGCGCTGAGCTTAGAGCTACAAGCTACAAGCTACAAGATTTAAGTTCAGACAGGTAGACGAAGTAAAAAAGCGAAATTTCTCTCCATTTTCTCGTTTTAGAATCGTTCTATAGATGCTTTTATCCTTATAGCTTGTGGCTGAATAGTTACGATCATCCTCACTCAACTGAGGGAGGTGAGATGATGGTATCTTTTCTTTGATTCATAATAGGATTTCCACCTGGATCAACAATTTGTGCGTTCACAAAAATGACCAGATTCCTTTTGGTAAGAGATTCAAATTTACTTTGGAAAAAACGTCCAAGAAGTGGAATATCTCCCAAAAATGGGATCTTATCGTTAATGGTATTTTTATCTTCACGAATCAATCCTCCTAAGACCACTGTTTCGCCATCCCAAATGGTGACATTCGTTGTTAAAGAGCGTTTGCTAAAAATGGGTTGCTGCAGAGTGAAAAGAAAAGATGCAGAACCTGCAACCGCATAAGTGTTGTAGCTTACAAAACCATCAAAATCCACGACATTTGGACTCAAATTTAAACTAATAGTCCGATTATCTGGTCCCACTTGCGGAGTGACTTCCAAAATGACTCCTACCTCTCGGCTCGCCCAAGAATTTGGAGAAGGAGCAGCTATGGCCACACCACTACCACCACTACCACCGCTAGAGCTTGAACTGCCCGCGGTAGCCTGTGGTTCAGAATAACTTGATGGATAAATAAATTCTCGTGTCACCAAGATTTTCGCAAGGCTGTTGTTTATTGTTGTGACACGAGGAGATGACAAAAGGTTGGTTAAACCTTTTCTTGCCAAGGCATCGATCATGACTTGAAATTGAGGATTGGTGAGTACCCCTGTAATGGTAAGAGCTGTATTGACGCCACCTGCCAAAGTCGTTGATCCAATGGTCGATAAAAGGGTATCGATGGAATTTCCTGGAATAGATGATCCATTTCGATTATTTTGCATCTGATTGGCAAGACCGCGATAAGGACCGCCTACGGCGATACTGGAGGCCAAATTTCCTCCCTGTCCGGACTCAACCGTAAACTCTTGTTGTGTTGAAGGACCGAAAGCCCAGCGAAATCCTAATTCATCCACATTGCTATCACGAATATCGATAAATTTTGTTTCTATCAGAACCTGCTTGGTGGTATTGTTAAGCTTGTAGAGGAGACGAGCGATCTGATCCAACGCTTCTTCTGTATTTTTAACAACTAAGGTAGCAAACAACTCCTTATAAACAGCGCTGCTTCCTGGGGGAAATGGAATCCCAAACTCTTCCAGCGATTTTTTAGCATCAATCACAGTTGATTTTCCTCCTGTAGTGGAAGAATCGAAAGGCGAGGATAATCCACCACTTGGACTTAATCCACCTGAAGAAGACGTTGTGGGAGCTTGAAAAATACCAGGATTGGCAGGAAATTCACGGATGACCATGGCGGTGGTATCTTCACCTTCCGGAGTAATAATCACCGCGTCAGGATCTATCTTAGCCCGAGCGCCAATTCCTTGAGTGACAAACTTGATGATCGTCCGCAAAGCTAAAGGATTAAGGGTAAGGGATACTGTTTTAGAACCCAGTGGTGTATAAGGTGTGCCATCCGTGGTTTTTGATGCTTTAACTGGATCTTGAATAAAAATATTTATCCCTTTCTCACCTTTGCCAGTTTTATCTAATTTACGACTTTCCTCCATTAGGTAGGTGATGACACCTGAAAGAGATGTTTCAACAAAATTAACACCGAGAATAATGGAATCCAACTTGTTCTCAATTTCCTTCTTCTTCCCCTGGTAATCACCATTTGTGGATTCACTGCCTGGCGTTCTAAGACGGTCTTTTCTTGAAGGCAACTGCCAGCGTTTCTGAACCTCTAGCAACAGTTCTGTTTCCGTTTGATTCTTGGCGGCATTTAGTTTCTTTCCTTTGGCCGCCTGAACTTCGCGTAGCTTATGATAAGCGGTCGCACTATAAGGATCGATTTCTGTAATTTGTTTTAACGCATCTTCTGCTTCATCAAATTGCTCGCTTTTATAATAATTTTCGTATGCTCGATAGAGATCGACGATCTTTCTTTGTTTTGCAATAAATGCCTCATTCGAAATTTCCTTAGGAGGTTCTATCTTTACCTCCTTCTTTTTATGAGAGGTGTCTCTTTCATTTGCTTTAGCCGCGCGTTCAGATAACGCAAGTGCCTCTCGATTGCCAGGATCCAGTTGATAAGCTTGCTGAGCCTGTTCCATTGCTTCCGCGTACTGCTGTTGATCGTAATTCATCCGGGCAAGCGCGTAATAACATCCTGCCATCCCCTTGTTGATCTCTTCTTTTTCCCTAAAAGTTCCGGGAGCTAAGACAAGAGTTTTTTGAGCGCTTTGATATAAATCCAAAGCCTTTGCATAATCTCCTGCCGCACTCGCGCTTTGCGCGCTCCTAATCAATTGTTGACTTCGGATTAAAGTCTCCTGACGTCGAACCAATTCAGCTTCGGAAGCGCTCTCACCTTCCAATACAGTTGCCATGGGTTGTATTCCGTCTTGAGCAAATAAACCAAAACAAAAGACAAGAAGTCCTAAGATGATAAAACCGAACCCGGATTTGGAAGATAACACTTTCATAAACAAATAGAACAATAAATATTTTTTACACTTTTATCCCTTACATTTTTATAAGGGTTTCCCCTATTGTCAAATCATCATATTGATTATTGAGCATTTTGAATAGTTGGCCTTTTAATGTCCTCATCTTTCAACATTTGCAAGTCATATTCTTTGTTTGTATCCGATCTCCTGACAGCTACCTCAATTCTATCCCCCACGTCAAGACTTATTCTAATTACTTGATATTGAATATCTTGCAAGATAAATGTTGTGTTTTGTTCCACTTCAAAGAAGCGATCTTCTAACGCGAAATAAAGTTTTGCCCTCAAATCTTTGGTTGTCATATTTTTCCCCTTGATAAGAATGATGGGCGGATCCTCCTCTTTTTGAAGGGTAAGTTCGGAAACATCTACTTCTCTTGATACAGGCTTGCCTTCTGAATCACGAATCGTCGGATCCAGTAAGCTCCCAAATTTTTCTTCATACTGGACGACCTTATAACCGGGATAATTTTTGTCAGGAATCACATCCCCTTCTTTAGGGAAATAAGTTTTCGACCGATCATCATATCGATGAATTGTAAATTTCTTTTCTCCACCACTCACCTGTACTCCGTCAAAAACGAATGGGAACGTTCTTTTAACAGACTCTTTGATTCGTAATTTATAAGCTACGTCGGGTTTACTGCTGGAATCCTTGGGATTTGTTCCTGCCACCCATTCCTCATAAACTGTAAAGCCGTCGTCATCAGAATCCGTCCTCCCCACGTGAATATCCGAAGTATTGAGTTCATATTGACTGAGCCATTTGTAAGGTATTCCTTCGGAATTTAATGGATTGATCGAGTCATCCCATAGACTTGGATGGGTATCCGTGAATGCCAGAACTTTCATGGAGGCAGAAATAAACAAATGATGAATGTTGGACGTCCAGACAGGAGGATTTTCGATCAGAGCACGAACCTCTTTTAATTTTTGTAAATCCACAAGATTTAATTATTCACCTCTGGGACTGTTTTGGCTTTATTCTTTAATATAAATCGTCAGCTCTTTAGAT
>CAYVFJ010000090.1:0-6151 GCA_964450905.1 uncultured Verrucomicrobiota bacterium | reverse complement strand
AAACCTTTTAACGGAGTTGTTTATATTTATGATAAAGGTTACGCAACTACGACAAATACTGTGTTGGGCGTTACAACGATAACGACCACGTATCTCCCTCTGGTACGAATTCATGATACGAATCCTTCACCTGCTGTTGGAGCTGAGATAACGGCTGCCGGTGGAACAGGGATGGGTTCTGTGAATCCAAGCTATATCCGAGATGCAACCCTGCCGTCAACGACAACAGGCCTCACGATTATATCTGAAAATGGGGTGGCCACTTTGGGGAATCTTAATTCGGATAATAATTTTTCGACATCCCCAGCAGGAAGCAACGGACTTTTTACTAAATCAGATGGTACTACGTCTGTTACGGGGAATGAATCAGCAGGAGGAGCAGGAGGAGTAAATGGAACAAAGTCGGTCATGATTGTTGCTGATTCCTTCACCGTTCTTTCAAACGATTGGGTGCCAACCAATAAATTGGATGGAACGCTTTATCCTAATGTAGCCAGCGGTACAGCCAACGATCCTCTCAGCACTGCAAATACTAATACATCGGACGATATTCCAGGGAGCACAACCGCCACCTCTTACGACTATCTTTTTGACCCCGTTGGTGGAAACACACTTGGAATTTGTAGAAGAGAGGTGCTCCGAGGAGTAGAGATCAATGCAGCGATTATTTCTGGTTCTTCCACAGTGCAAAATTCTGATTACACCACTGCGGGCGCCGGTTTTGGAAGCGGAAGCACCGGTGGCATTGAAAACCAGATAAGATACATGGAAAAATTCAGTTATGCTTCCGGCAATCCTGGTAAAAGTGTGATGATTACAGGATCTCTCATCAACCTTTTCAATAGCGAGCAGACCAATAGCCGATACATTAGCCCTTTAGGAACGGGTGCTACCAATGTCTTTAAAGAACCCCGAGATACAATTAATTTTAATACAGACTTTACGGGTTCTATTTCTCCTCCTGGAGTGCCTCAGGTTCGACGATTTACATACGCATTCTGGAGAAGCTAAACTCATTTCTCATAAGAAACATTGGAGGTCATTATGAAGGCGATTGAAACGATCGCTGAAAGCCTCTGTATATGAAGTGGAAGGCCGTAAAGATAAAGAAGATCGCGCTCAACACCCGCGGCTACAAAAAATGATAAATTTATGAGAAGGGGTGAACTGGTCAACGACGGTCACTTTTCGAAAGTTAACCCATGTCGGAAAACTCCCGATGTTTGAGAAGTTTAAAACACAAAATGCGACTTACGAAGATGGAGATGGAGTAATTGTCGTTAGTGGGCAATATATACAAAAAGAGTTTATGGAGCCACAATTTTATTTGCTAGAGAAGGGATCAATCTTCGAAACTCATTAAGGTTGAAAGTGTAAATCCGATGACAATCGACAAGTTGCGCGCATTGAAGAATCAGAAAATCGTATATACCACCGCCGATCACTCCTGCTTCCGTTGCTCTTTTAATCGTCTTTACATAATCTTCCGAACCTAGAGAAATGGTTTCAAAATGAGCTAAAATGTTTTCTTGAACGATCCGATTTACGTCTGCTGGATGAATCACCGGAGAAACAGGGATACGAGTCAATACAGCATATATTTCTAACAAACTATGACAGGCGATGTAGCCCTTATCGGTCCCTTGTTTCACTCGCTTGATGACTTCAATTGCTCGTGGAAAATGTTCGTGATTTCGTAAAGATGCAGCCACTAAAACTGAGGTGTCACAAAAAATTTTCACGACGCTTCTTTCTTCACGATATAAGATTTAAGCTGATCTCGAATACGAGATTCTCGCTGCTCTCGTACTACATCCGCAAGAGGTTGATGAACCATTCCTTCGTGAATCCAAAGCCCATCATCACATCGTAAAGCTTGATGTGGCATGATGGGCTTAAGAGTGATTTGTTCAGAATCAACAATCACTTCCAACTCCGATCCTGCGTGTAAATTGAATTGTTCCCGCAGGCGTTTAGGCAAAACAGTTCTCCCAACCGAATCAATGGAAATAATATTCGACCTCATGGCATGCTAATATGCCATTTACCATTTAAAATGTCAAATAACTAAAATATTGTTCAGTAAAGAATCCGTCCTCACGATGCGGCGTCATCCCCTGCCTTCAAAAAATCCATGCTCCATCTTTGTTGCGAATTCCGCGTGCTAAAAAAACCCTTTCTAAACCGCTGCTGTGGCTTGACGTTCGAGAAAAATCATCTTAGTTTAGGGTGAGTTATGGGATCTCTTAAAAAACGAAGGAAAAGTAAAATTAATAAACACAAGCGCCGGAAACGGATGCGCGCGGATCGTCACAAGAAATAGGCACGGTCGCAGTGAATATAAAACAAATCAGATTAACTGGTAGCATTTTGCTTCTGGTAACGTGGTTGTTGTCGAGTTGTATCACGACAGAAATCCCGCCTGCTCGGATCGGGACCAACGAGTTGCTGATGCCCCAGGGCAATTTAGGCGTGCTAACCGAAGAGCAATCTCATTTTTCCCAAGCATTGGCTCACTACGTCACGGGCCTTATTTATCGCACGCGCGATGAACGGGAACGGTCGTTGGAAGAACTTGAAAGAGTCGCTATTCTTGATCCAAGTCGTCAAGAATTACAAAAATACATCGTCCAGGAATATTTTCGAAAAGGTGATTTTAAAAAGGCTGCGGACCTCTTAGAAGTTGCTGTTCAACGGGAACCCGAATCCGTGATCTATTGGTCGCTTTTAGCCGTCGCTTATCGCTCAGAAAAGTTATTGGAAAAAGCATCTGCCGCGGCGGAGCGAGCGATCCAATTAGATCCACTGAAACTTTCTCCTTATGAAGTTCTCTTTGAAATTGCGATGGAACTTCCTGATTTCAAAAAAGCTCGAAAAACTTTGGATCGAGCTGTTTCCCAAGAATCAGAAGATCCTTATTTCTGGATGCGTCTTGCAGAAGTGTGCGCCATGTTTAATGAAAAAGAAACTTCTTTTGCCTTCAAAAATGAGGAGATTATCCAACTTTACGACCGGGCGATCTCCCTGACTGAAAAGGACGACCTCAGTCTTTTTGAACGAGCCGCTGATTTTTATGAAAGAATAAGGAACTACGATCGAGCAAAAGAACTTTATCAACAAGTCCTCGCTCAACAACCAAATACTCTGAGGATACAAATCAAACTTGCTCTGAATTATTTAGAGCAGGGAAATAAGGATCAGGCCATCACGGAACTCGAAAAAATTGTGGAGCGAGAGCCCTCTCGTTATCAGGTTTTAACATTGATTGCAGAGCTCTATGAAGAAGCAAAAAATGATGATCGTGCCCTGGCCAACTATCGTTTGTCGCTGAGCGTTCAGCCGCGGCAGTTGGATGTTTATCTTCGAATGACAGTATTGGAACTGAAAAATAAACATTATACGGAGGCCATCCATCTCTTGGACACAGCTCTCGAAAGATTTCCTGATTCTTCGCAGCTCTACTATTTTTACGGTCTAACCTACAGCGAAACTAAGGAGTATCCGAAAGCAATCGAATCTTTCGAAAAGACAGAGCGTCTGGCTCAAGATTCTCTTCCACAAATTCTGGACGGTTTTTTTTATTTTTATTATGGAGCCGCTTTGGAGCGGGCCGGACAATTTGATCAAGCAGTGGAAAAATTCAAGAAAGCCATTGAAATCAATCCTGATCACCCAGATGCATGCAATTATTTGGGGTTTATGTTGGCAGACAGAAATACCCGGCTAGACGAAGCCGTGAATCTGATTGAAAAAGCTTTAAGTTACGAGCCAGAGAATGCCGCCTTTTTAGATAGCATGGGATGGGCTTATTTCCGCAAGGGCAACTTCGAAAAAGCGCTCTTCTATTTACTTCATTCCTCACAAATCATTCAGGATGACTCTCTTATTTTCGATCATATCGGTGATGTTTATCGGCAAATGGGAAAACATGCCGATGCCCTTAGAAACTATCAAAGGGCCATGGAATTGGATCCCAAAAATAAAGAGGTGAACGAAAAATTGGAGAATATCAAACGCACTTTGTCATCCACAAACTCACCCCCCCCATCTTCCTCATCGCCATTTCCTTCCGACAGCCGCTGACCTATGACTGTTTTTTCTCGACGACCGATGAGATCACGTTGACACGTTTCCCGTTTCTATCGAAGTTAACAAAACCTTCTGTTAAGGCGTAAATGGTAAAGTCGCGTCCCAATCCCACATTAAGACCTGGAGAAAATTTGGTGCCTCGTTGACGAATAATGATGTTGCCTGGAATCACACGCTCGCCGCCAAAGCATTTTACGCCTAACCGCTTGCTGACGCTATCTCGATCATTATGAGAGCTGCCCTGTCCTTTTTTGTGTGCCATAAAGAAAGTCTATCCTAATTGGATATCTGTAATTTTAACTTTGGTCAGATTTTGTCGGTGACCTCGAGTCCGTTGATAACCATGACGCCGTTTCTTTTTAAAAGCGATCACTTTGGCTCCTTTATATTGATCCACAATTTGACCCATCACTTTAGCTCCTTGGAGAAGGGGCGTTCCGACGGTAATTTGGTCATCATGAGAAGCCAAAAGAACTCGATCAAAGGTGACCGTGGCTCCTTTGTCCTCAGGGATTTTTTCTATCGAAAGAACTGTGTCCTTTTCGACACGATACTGCTTGCTACCAGTTTCAATAATTGCGTACATAAGTGTATATCAAATAAATAGAATGCGCAGAATGCCAAATCTCGTTCGATGTTGCAAGTCTTTTTTGAGGGCCCGTTCGATAGAGACGCTGGTTCAAAAAATAGCGGGATCTCCTAGCAACGAAAAGCCTAATGCTTTTTCAATTTTTACTTTCATCAATTGTCCTCGATGACGATCGTTGCCAGGGAAAATGACGATTTGGTTCTGACGGGTTCGTCCCATCATTCGTTCGGAATTTGTTTTGCTCTCGCCTTCCACCAAAATCTCTTTTTCTTTTCCCACAACAACCTCTAATTTGCGTTTAACCGCTGCGTTAATCACGGTCAAAAGGTCCTGGTTACGCCGTTCTTTTTCTTCTTTGGAATGTTGTCCCTCCATGATAGCAGCCGGAGTATCTTTCCGCTGAGAATATCGGAAGACAAAGGCCTGATCAAATTCTATTTCCTTAGCTAAGGCCAGTGTTTCTTGAAATTCAGCTTCTGTCTCACCTGGAAAACCTACGATGATATCCGTTGTGATCGCTACAGATGGAACCTGCTCCCTTAAACGCTGAATGATCTGCAGATATTTTTCGATCGTATACGGACGATGCATGGCCTTTAAAACACGGTTTGAAGCAGATTGCAGCGGCAAATGAACGTGCTCACAAACTTTTGGCAATTTCGCCACGGCATCGATCAAGTCTTCACGAAATCCACTGGGATGAGGCGAGGTGAATCGAATCCGTTCGATCCCATCGATTTGATTGACTGCTTCCAATAATTGAACAAAGGGTGTTTTCCCTTTTACAACCGGAAATTCGTGTCTTCCGTAAAAATTGACGATCTGTCCTAAAAGTGTGATCTCTTTGATTCCACGATCGGCCAGAGAACGAACTTCGGCTATAATTTCTGAAATGGGTCGGCTTCTTTCCGCGCCGCGCGTGGTAGGCACAATGCAAAAGGTGCAATGCATATTGCACCCCTGCATCACAGAAACAAAAGCGGTGACTTGATGAGGTTTGAGCATATGATCGCGGATAGTATTTTCGCTGCCTTTTTCCTCAAGAACATCTGCGATCCGGGATCGATCTTTTTCTGTTTTTCCTATCACTTCGTCCACATAATCCACCACACGATGGAAGCGTTGAGTTCCGACCACCAAATCGACATCTGGCAATTGATCCAATAAATTCTTCCCGCGGCTTTGTGCCATACATCCCATAAAACCTAAGATCAAATTTGGATGAGCTCGCTTAAACTTTCTTAATCGCCCCATGTTGCTTAAAGCCTTCTGTTCAGCCTGATCCCGAACGCTGCAGGTGTTCAACAAAATCACGTCGGCCTCAGATTCCTGTTGGGTCAAATCATAGCCTCTCTCTTGAAACTGACGCGCGACTTGTTCCGAATCGCGTTCGTTCATCTGGCAACCATATGTTTTAATGTAAACCTTAGGCATAAATAGAATTTTAGATAGGAAAGGATATCATAGATCTGT